>CAJBSR010000533.1 GCA_903958285.1 uncultured Sphingomonadales bacterium | reverse complement strand
TTTCCGTCCGCCCCGTAGAGGGGGGACATGATGAGCGTACCACCACGCAGGCTCTTGGCCTTACCGATGGCGGAGATGGTAACGTCGAGCCGCTGGCCCGGCTTGGCAAAAGGCGGCAGCTCCGCTGTGATCATCACGGCCGCGGCATTCTTGAGCGCAGGGTTGATGCCGGCAGGGAGCGTCAGGCCGAAGCGGGAGATGGCGCCCTTCATACCCTGCGTCGCGTAATCCAAGCTATCATCGCCTGTGCCCGCGAGGCCAACGACGATGCCATAGCCAGTCAGCTGATTGGCCCGCAGGCCTTCAAACGCTCCGAGATCCTTGATCCGCTCGGCGTGCAGCGGCGTCGCGACCAGGGCGGCCAGAAGGAGGAGGAGAAGCCGCGTCATCAGAAGGGACTGATCTTGGAGAAGAAGGCTTGGAGCCAGCCCTGCTTGCTGCCGCGCGCGATCTCGCCTTTGCCGGTATAGCCAATGCGTGCATTGGCGACCCGCGTCGACAAGACACGGTTGTCAGTGGAAATGTCTGCGATCCGCACAAGCCCCGTCAATTCGATGCGTTCATCGCCGCGATTGAGCTTGAGGAACTTTTCGCCTTTCACTTCGAGCACTCCATTGGGCCGGACAGAGACCACCGTCACCGCGATTTCACCTGAAAGCGCGTTCGACTGGGCAGCCTCTCCCTTCCCCTTGAACGACTGATTGCCGCTTGCGCTTAAATCAGTGGGCTTGAGCAGGTTCAGGATGCCGGTGCTGGGCGGTGTGACGCCGACCGCGCCATCGCGGCCTGTGCTCGCCGAATTCGACTTGGTGGCCGTGGTGCGCTCGACGAGCATCACGGTCAGAATATCGCCAATTTGCCCTGCACGTGCGCCCGACGTGAGCGGAGTGTAGCCTGCTGTCGAGAACACGGCGCCGCGTTCGGCGGCCCCTACGGGCGCCGAAAGCAGGCTCAGCGCGAACGCCAGACTAAAGCTGCTGGTTCGCATTACGCATCATTTCGTCAGTAGCCTGGATCATCTTGGAATTGACCTCATAGGCCCGCTGCGTCTCGATCATGTCGACCAGTTCTTCAACGACATTGACGTTGGAGCCTTCCAAGGCACCGGACCGGATCGTGCCACGGCCAGCTTCCCCCGGCGCGCCCGTTTGCGGGGTACCAGAGGCCGGCGTTTCCATCAGAATGTTGTCACCACCCGGCGCAAGGCCAGCCGGATTCATGAAGCGTGCCGTTTCAATCTGACCCAGCTGAGACAGCGCCGCCTGCCCCGGCAGCTGGGCCGACACTGTGCCATCCGATCCAATCGTGATCTGCGTCGTGCCTTCGGGCACCTGGATCTGCGGTTGAAGCGGCAGGCCCGACGGCGTGACAATCGTCCCTTCCGGGGAAAGCGTGAAGTTACCCGCGCGGGTAAAGCCGGTGCGGCCATCCGGCATCAGAACCTGAAAATAGCCAGCACCTTCCACCGCAAGGTCAAGCGCATTGCCGGTTGTCGCGAGCGTGCCTTGCGTGTCCACACGGGTCGTGCCGCCCACCTGAACGCCGGTGCCGAGGTTAAGGCCCGTCGCATACAAGTTGTCGCCTGAAGATGAGGCACCAGCAGACACAATCGCCTGATAGGCCAGCGTGTCAAAGCTCGCGCGGTCGCGCTTGAAGCCC
>CAJBSR010000532.1 GCA_903958285.1 uncultured Sphingomonadales bacterium | reverse complement strand
ATTTGTTCGTCTTCCACGACGATGCCCGACACAATCGAATCGAGGGCCCCATCGCTCAGGCCCGGAGCGCCCGGCCCGTGCGTTTCTTCCCACAGTTTTTTCCAGCCGAGCCGCTGCGCCTCGCGCCAGCCGCGAAGCCGGGCGGCATCTGCGGTTTTGGCGGCGACATCAACGACAACGCCGTTCACCTCAAAATTGCTGGCGCTGTCTATAGGTGGAACGCCGCGTTCCCCGCCTTCAAGCTGAGCATAGACCGCAATGCCCATGACGCCTGCAGCAAGCGCGGCAGCAAAAGGGAGCAGTCGGAAATGGCGGATCTGGAACGTCACGCGCGCCTTTTGGCGAGTTGGACGTGGAATTCCAAGAGCGATATCGCTAGCAGCCAACAAATGGACTCTAACAACACATCATCCGAACCCTATACCTATGCGAAAGCGGGCGTCTCGATAGCGGCAGGAAACGCGCTTGTGCGGGCCATTGCGCCACTCGCCAAGGCCACGCGCAGGCCCGGTGCCGATGCGGATTTAGGCGGTTTTGGCGGCTTCTTCGACTTGAAAGCGGCGGGATTTACCGACCCATTGCTGGTCGCGGCCAATGATGGCGTCGGAACGAAGCTGAAACTCGCTATCGATTCGGGCAAACATGACGGCGTCGGTATCGATCTCGTCGCCATGTGCGCCAATGATCTGATCGTGCAGGGTGCAGAGCCGCTCTTTTTCCTCGATTATTATGCGAGCGGTAAGCTTGATAATGCTGTTGCCGAGCGCGTGGTGGCGAGCATTGCTGAAGGCTGCAAGCAGGCCGGCTGTGCGCTCATCGGTGGTGAGACAGCAGAAATGCCGGGCATGTATGCTGATGGTGATTACGATCTGGCAGGGTTTTGTGTCGGCGCTGTTGAGCGGTCACAAGTTCTGACGGCGGATAAGGTTGCCGCAGGTGATGTCATCCTTGGCCTCGCATCCTCCGGCATTCATTCCAACGGATTTTCGCTTGTGCGTCGCCTCGCGGCGGACAAGGGATGGAAGCTCGATCGCCCTGCCCTGTTTGATCAGGACGTGCTTCTCATCGACGCACTGATGGCGCCAACGCGGATTTACGTGAAACAACTCTTGCCGCTTGTGCGCGCAGGCACGGTTCATGCAATGGCCCACATCACCGGTGGCGGCTTGCTGGAGAATATCCCGCGGGTCTTGCCGGATGGTCTCCATGCACATGTCGATGCAGACCTCTGGCCCCAACCGCGTCTGATGGCGTTCTTGCAGGCACAAGGGAACATCGAACCCGAAGAAATGGCCCGCACCTTCAACTGCGGCGTCGGCATGGCCGTCGTCGTTGCAGAAGCAGACGCAGAGGCCGCAATTCAGGCGCTTGAGGCAGCCGGTGAAGCGGCCTTCCGCATCGGGCATATCGAAGCTGGCGAAAAGGGATGCACCGTCCGCGGCTCTGTAGAGACGTGGAGCGCAAAGGCAGACTGGTCTGCCACGCATAATGGCTAAGGCGCGTATTGCCGTCCTGATTTCGGGTCGCGGCTCGAACATGGCGGCGCTCGTTTTTGCAGCCAAGCAGCCAGACTGCCCTTTCGAAATCATCCTTGTTGCGGCCAACGACCCTGACGCGGCGGGCCTTGCCTTTGCCGCGGCGGAAAACATCCCAACGTTCGCGCAGAGCCACAAGGGCATGAAGCGGGCCGAATTCGACGCAATCCTTGACGGTGAAATCCGCAAGGCCAAGGCCGACTATGTTGTGCTGGCCGGATATATGCGCCTCCTCTCCCCTGAATTTGTCGGGAAGTGGGAAGGTCGCATGCTCAACATCCACCCGTCCCTCCTGCCCAAGTATAAGGGCCTCGATACGCATGAGCGTGCTCTAGAGGCTGGAGACCTGGTTGCAGGATGCAGTGTGCACCTCGTGACAGCGGAGCTGGATGACGGCCCTGTCCTTGCCCAGACAGAAGTCGCCGTGATGGCCGGCGACACGGCGGACAGCATCGCTGCCCGCGTGCTTATTGCAGAACACCAGACCTATTCCCGCGCGCTTGCGGCCTATGTTACGCGCGAGCTTGATCCAGCCTGGGTGCTGGATCAGGTGCGTCAGCGGGCCATGATTTTGCCCGGTGTGGAAGAACGGACCTCCCATGGGTCCCCCGGGTTCGCCATTGTTGGCAGCAAGTTCTTCGCGCTGTTTTCACAGCACCATCACGGTGATGAGCGTATCGCGTTGCTCGTGAAGACGAGCGGGCCTGAGGAGCAATCCATGCTGATCGAGCAGGATGATGACCTCTATTTTCTGCCGCCTTGTTATGGGCCATCAGGCTGGATCGGGATTAGGCTGGATTTGGGCCGAACCGATTGGCAGCACATCTCCGAGTGGCTGCAGAAAAGTTGGCTGATTTGCGCGCCTGCCAAGTTGCGCAAATCCTTCAACATTGCAGCGGATTTTTAGGCTGAGAGCCCTTCGGATAAGGCTTCGACCAAAGCTTTGACCTTCTTCTGCCGCCACTGCGGGAGCGGCGCAACAAGCCAATAGGCTAGGTCACCTGGTGCGGCATTGTCCAAGGCGCGCACCCGTCCGGCATCGATGTCCGATTGCGCCAGTAACATCGGCACGCGCGCCCTGCCAAAACCGTTCGCAGCAGCGTCGATAGCGAGCCCCGCGTCTGACACGCGCAACGTTGTCGCATCATCGGCAGCACTTCCCGGCCAACCGATCAGCGTATCGCCGCCGCCTTCTGCCGCCGCGACGGTCACCATGGCGCCATCAGAAAGCCTGAGACCCTCGTGGTTGCCCGGTCCTTCGGCGAGGATCACGGCAAGGTCGAGATTGGCTTCAGTGAACTCTGGCAGCACATCAGTCGACACAATCGAAAAGCGTGTTTCAGGATCACTTCGGCCATAGGCCGCTAGGCGTGGGGCGAGCCACTTAGCCGTAAAGTCGCGCGGCGCGGCAATCGTCAGCGCCTTAGACGACTGCCCCGCCTGCATGGCGCGGACCGACTCTTCAAACTGCAAAAATCCGGCCCGCAGTGCATCCAGCCCGTTTTCGGCTTCAGGTGTCAGTTCCAGCCCCTTGGGCGTGCGACGGAACAACACAACGCCCATCACGTCTTCCAGCGCGCGGATCTGTTGCCCAACGGCGGCCGGTGTCACGGCAAGCTCATCGGCTGCCCGCGTGAAGCTCAGATGACGGGCGGCGGCGTCAAATACCCGCAGACCGTTCAAAGGCAGCAGCGTCCGCTTCATCCGCTCACCACCGGGGCACGAAGTTCAAACCGCGGAATGGCGATCTCGAAATGGGCGCCGTCCTCACCGATCATCTGGTAGGATCCAACCATCGATCCGGAGGACGTGTTCAGGGGGCAACCGGAGACATAGTCATAGGACCCGCCGGGCTTGACCACCGGCTGTTCGCCTACGACGCCTTCGCCTTCCACCAAATGCATCGTGTTGCGCGCATCCCGTATTTCCCAGCGGCGCGTGAGCAGCTGCACGGCCATGGCGCCATGGTTCTCAATGCGAATGTGATAGGCCCAGAACCAGCGCCCACCCTGTGGCTGGGACTGTTCGGGCAAATAGTTCACCGACACGCGAACGATGACCGAACGTGTCTCCTCAACATAAGGAAACAGCGCGGCGATCATAGCCCGACGGCGCGCAGCGCCTGATCAATATCCTCGATCAGGTCCTGCGGGTCTTCCAGGCCGACATTCAGGCGCAACATGCCGTCTTCCACACCCATGGCAGCGCGCGCATCTGGGCCAACGCTGTGATGCGTTGTGGTCGCCGGGTGCGTCATCAGTGAGCGGGAGTCTCCAATATTGTTCGAGATATCGATCAATTGGAGCGCATTGAGCAGGGCCATCGCCTGCTTGCGGTCGTCCACGATGAACGAAAAAATGGGGCCACATGCCGACATTTGCGACATGGCGAGATTGTGCTGCGGATGGCTTGCAAGCCCCGGGTGGAGCATCGTCTTCACCCGCCCTTCCATGAATTTGCCAACGAGCATCGAATTTTCAGACTGGCGACGGATACGCAGGTCGAGCGTCTCCAAGCCTTTCAGCACCACCCAGGCATTGAAGGGAGACAGGTTCGGCCCTGTATTACGCTGAAACGGTAAGAGCTTTTCATTGATGAAGTCATGACTGCCTGCGACGGCTCCGGCCAGCACACGGCCCTGCCCGTCCATCATCTTGGTCGCGGAAT
>CAJBSR010000531.1 GCA_903958285.1 uncultured Sphingomonadales bacterium | reverse complement strand
GTTCGTGCACGGCCTCTACATCCGGATGGTCTGCCGCTTCGGACAGGACCTTGGCGATCACGCGCCGTTGATCGGTGATGCGCAGGCCCTTTTCCTGGCATAGCGCTTCTATGTCGATATGTCGGTGCATCAATAAAACTCGGGGCCAGAAAGCGGGATCATCTCCTGCCTTCTAGCCCCCAATTCGTCTTACGGAAAGAAGAGTTATTTCTTCTTCACGCGGGCGCCTGGCTTACGACCGAGGCCGATCTTCACGGCAAGCGTGCGGCGCTGTTCGGCGTAGTTTGGTGCAACCATCGGGTAATCTTTGGGAAGGCCCCATTTGGCGCGATAGTCGTCCGGCGTCATGCCATAATGCGTCATCAGGTGACGCTTGAGCATCTTCAACTTCTTGCCGTCTTCAAGGCAGACAATAAAGTCAGGCTTGATCGAAGAACGGATGGAGACAGCCGGTTCAAGCTTTGTTTCCACCGTTGCGACAGGACCACCAAGTGCAGCCAAGGCACCGTGGACGTTCGAAATCAGATGGGGAAGGTCGGAAACGGCAACAGAGTTGTTGCTGACATGCGCGGCAACAATATCTGCCGTCAATGTGATGAGCGTTTCTTTAAGTTCAGTGGCTTCGGTCATTTATTTCTCACTTTCTGGAAACTGGGCGACCGCCTCCTGACGTGTCTCCCCAGCCATTGCAAAAACATTATCGACCATCATGGTTATAACAACTCAGTCAATAAATATTCAAGACGCAATTTCATAGCGCAAAGTTAGTGCGTTGAAATAATCGCCAGACTTACCACGGTAGTAGTTTTCACGCTGACCGACTTGTAGAAAACCGACACGCAAGTAAAGGGCGAGCGCCGGATTGCCCTGCCGCACTTCGAGGAAGACCATTTTGGCTCCTCTGTTGGCAGCTTGATCAATAACGGCTTTTGCAAGGCTGGATCCGACGCCCAATCGTTGTGCGTCTGGATGTGTTGCAATCAGAAGCAATTCAGATTCTTCAAATACTGTTCGGAAAAGCGCAAAGCCGACAAGAGTTCCATTGCGGCGTGCCACCAGTAATTCAGAGCCGGTTATGCTAAGCATTCCAAGACATTGGCCGGACGTCCATGCTTCTCCAAAGGCGGGATCAAAGGCGGCGTCCATCACGGGCATGATGTCTTCGACGCAACCGAAGTCCGCCGGGGCAATATCGATCAACGCACTCACGGATTTGGTTTAGCATCCGGTGCCCGACCGTAAAGCGCGGTCGCGGGTCTTTGTCTCAAGTCCTCGGGCAGCAGGCAGGCTTTGCCGGCATCTGGCCCGATGCTGACGGCTTCGCCCGCGTCGATCCGCGCCGCCGCAGATCCGGCGACAAGCGGGTGATGCGGGACGGCCTCAGGTAGCAAGGACTGAAGCTCATTCAATGCACGCACGGGGTGATTGGCAAAGCTGTGGACGAAAACTTCCCCATGGCCACCTTCAATGGCAATCAGCGCCTCGGTCGCCTCGGGGCGATCGTCAAAAAGGGTCGCGGCCAAAAGGGCATGGGTTGAATAGCCAGATATGGGCACGCCCCATGCCAGCCCCAGCGCTTTGGCGGCAGCCAGCCCGACGCGCACGCCCGTAAAGCTGCCCGGTCCGCAATTGACCAACACGCTGTCCGCGCGCCCGCCGCCCGGAAGTTCCGCGATCATCGGGACGAGCCGTTCGGCATGGCCGCGCGCCACATCTTCATGGACGTAGGCGATCACGCGGTCGCCTTCGATCAGAGCCACCGAGCAGGCCGTCGTTGCCGTCTCGATGACGAGGATCATGCGCGTCAGAGGACGGTGTTGAACCGGTCAAAACCGGGGCGGGGGGAACGGTCGAAAATGGAGGCTGGGTCACCATAACCCAATGTCGAAATGAAGTTCGACTTCACCTTGGTGTCCGCAAAGAAGGCCGCATCCACGGCGTCATTCGAAAAGCCGGACATCGGCCCTGTATCGAGGCCAAGTGCGCGGGCTGCCAACATGAAATAGGCGCCCTGAAGCGTCGAATTGCGGAACGCGGTGGAATGGATCATCGCGTCATTGCCAGCAAACCAGCTCCGCGCATCGGCGTGTGGGAAGAGTTCGGGCAGCTGTTCGTAAAACTCCATGTCCATACCGATGATGACAGACACAGGCGCGCTCAGGATCTTTTCGCCATTGGACGGCATGGTGAGGGCGGCGAGCTTTTCTTTGGACTCTTGGCTGACGCACCAGATGAGGCGCGCGGGCAGGCAGTTGGCCGAGGTCGGGCCGTATTTCATCAGCTCCCAAATGGCATCAAGCTGCTCGGTCGTGACGGCCTTGTCCAGATAGCCGTTGTACGTGCGCGCGTTGCGGAACAGCTGATCGAGCGCCGCGTCGTTGAGAGGCTGGGCCATGGGTCTTTTGTCCTGTTTTGAAGAGGTGAAACTAGATCGCGAGGACTTCAGTTACTTCGGGCACATAGTGCTTTAGCAACTGTTCAATGCCGTTCTTGAGTGTCGCGGTTGACGACGGGCAGCCAGCACAAGCGCCCTGCATTTTCAGATAGACCACGCCCTTTTCAAACCCGCGGTAAACGATGTCGCCACCATCATTGGCAACGGCGGGACGGATGCGGGTTTCGATGAGTTCCTTGATCTGGACAATCACGTCTTCATCGGCCGGATCATCTTGGAACTGAGACTCTTCGGCAGGCACGCTGAAGCTCGCGGATGCGGGCTTGAAGAGCGGCATGTTTGCAGAGAAATGGTCCAGCAGGATCGACAGCACATCGGGCTTCAGATGTGCCCAGGATGTGCCGGGCCCGGCCGTCACCGAGATGAAGTCGCGCCCGAAGAACACGCCTTCCACATCGCCCAGTGTGAACAGAGCTTCGGCAAGCGGCGATGCTTCCGCCTCTTCAGGTGAGGCAAAGTCCCGCGTGCCCGCGCTCATGACCGGACGACCGGGCAGGAACTTGAGCGTTGACGGATTCGGGGTGGTTTCGGTTTCTATCAGCATCGTCTCTATTTGGGGGCTGCGGCGTGCGCGATCAAGCGACTTTGCGGACAAAGACGGCGCCGGCCGAATATCCGGCCCCAAAAGAACAGATCAGGCCGATATCCCCGGCGGCCAGATCGTCGCTATTCTTGTGAAAGGCGATGATGGAACCTGCCGAAGATGTATTGGCATAGGTGTCCAGCACGGTCGGGCTTTCGTCCGGCTCGGCCTCATGGCCCAAAACACGCGATGCGATCAGGCGGTTCATGCCTGCATTGGCCTGATGCAGCCACATCCGGCGCAGTTGCTCTGGCGCCAGTGACAGCCGGTCAAGCTGTTGCAAGATCATATCGGACACCATGGGTACGACTTCCTTGAAGACCTTGCGGCCTTCCTGGACGAACAACTTGTCCCGCGTGTCGCGGGCTTCGGGGGCGGCGCGGTTGAGGAACCCGAAGTTGTTACGGATGTTGTTGGAAAACTGCGTCATCAGCTTGGTGCTGAGAATGTCCCAATGGCCCGCCGGTGCGATGGATTTTTCCTCAACCAGGATGGCGGTGGCCACATCGCCGAAGATGAAATGGCTGTCGCGGTCTCGCCAGTTGAGGTGGCCGGAACAGATTTCCGGGTTCACGACGAGCACGGATCGGGCATTGCCCGCGCGGATGAAGTCGGCTGCCGTTTGAATGCCAAAGGTCGCTGATGAACACGCGACGTTCATGTCAAAGCCAAAGCCCTGAATGCCGAGCGCATCCTGAATTTCCACAGCAACCGCCGGATAAGCACGTTGGAGATTGGAGCAGGCACATAGTACGGCGTCCACATCAGCCGCATCGCGTCCAGCGCGGGCCAGTGCTTCGCGGGCAGCCGCAACGCCCATTTCGGCAAGGATCGACAATTCTTCATTCGACCGCTCCGGGATGCGCGGGCACATGACATCGGGGTCAAGGATGGGCGCCTTGGAGACCACATGGCGGGATTTGATGCCGCTTGCCTTCTCAATGAACTCAACCGAACTCGGCTGCAGCGCTTCTGTGTCGCCGCGCGCAATGGCGTCGGCATGTTCTGTGTTGAAGCGGTCGACATAGGTGTTGAAGCTGGCGACCAGCTCCTCATTCGAGATGCTGTCGGGCGGCGTGTACAGTCCGGTTGCGGAAATGACCGGAGTGAATTGGCTGGTCATTCAGGGTCCCCTTATGACGAATTTTTTCGTGCCCTAGACCGGAGACTCCGGGCGCGCAATGCCGAGATTTACGCCTGCAATCCAAGCCTGTTTGCGCAAAAGGTCCCCTTTCCCCTTGCGCAAACCCGTTGCCGTCCGCCACATTGGGGGAATGTTGCGTCAGTACGAACTTGTTGAAAAGGTAAAGGGTTACGACCCGGATGCAGATGAGGATCTGCTGAACAAGGCCTATGTGTTCTCCATGAAGGCGCATGGAACGCAGATGCGTGCGTCGGGCGACCCTTATTTCAGCCATCCGATTGAGGTGGCTGGCCTGCTGACCGATCTGAAGCTGGATGACGAGACGATCGCCACTGCCATCCTGCATGACACGATTGAAGACACGCTCGCCACGCCAGAGCAGATTGAAAAACTCTTTGGCGCGAATGTCGCGCGGCTGGTGGACGGCGTCACCAAGCTGTCCAAGATCGAAGCGCTGACCGAGAATGAGCGGGCGGCGGAAAACCTGCGCAAGTTCCTTCTCGCTATGTCGGATGACATCCGCGTTCTGCTGGTGAAGCTCGCTGACCGGCTGCACAATATGCGCACGCTGCACTTCATCAAAAGTGAGGAG
>CAJBSR010000530.1 GCA_903958285.1 uncultured Sphingomonadales bacterium | reverse complement strand
CCTCGCCCGCCGGTTGAGCGATGGCCGGTACGCGGCGTAAGGTCGAGTTGGCGGGGCAGGCGTGCCGCTACGCAGAGAAAATCAGCTCGCAGCGTCGGTTTTGTGCAGCCTGATGCCTATCTGATGCCTAGCGCCGCAATCGGAAGATCGGGTTAGGCTGAAAATGCGCTGAAAGTGTCTGATTTGTGTGGTGGACGCACTTGGGCTCGAACCAAGGACCCGCTGATTAAGAGTCAGCTGCTCTACCAACTGAGCTATGCGTCCACATCGCCGGTAAATTCAACGGAAGGAACCGTTGGTCTCACTTGCGAGAAGGGGGCCACTAGCAGTGCGATTTCGGCTTTGCAATGCCCATCTCAGAACTTCTTTTTAAAGGCCGGTGCGGCGTCGGTTGTGGCGTTCGATAGACATCAGCACGCCGAGGCAGAGCATAACGGTCAACATGGCGGTGCCGCCGTGGGAAACCATGGGCAATGGGATGCCGACGACAGGGGCCATGCCCATAACCATCAATAGGTTGATGGTGACATAGTAGAAGATTGTCATCGACAGCGCGGCTGCCGTCATCCGGCCGAAGCGGGTGTTCGCGCGGCTTGCGACTTTTAGGCCCCAGCGCCCTACCAGCACGAAGGCGAATATGACCGCGAGACCGCCGAGCAATCCCCATTCCTCTGCCATCGTTGCAAAGACGAAGTCTGTGTGACCTTCTGGCAGGTAATCCAGATGGCTTTGCGTTCCATTGAGGTAGCCCTTTCCAAAAACGCCGCCTGATCCAATCGCGATCTTTGACTGGGTGATGTGGTAACCGGCGCCCAGCGCGTCTTCTTCCGGGTTTAGGAAGATGAGCACACGCCTTTTTTGGTAGTCATGCAGGAAGCTGTAAAGCACGGGTAACGCAGCAGCACCAATTGTCGCTGCACCAACAAATAGCCTCAGGGGTATGCCGGCAAGGAACATAACCGTGATCCCACCGGCCGCGATCATCAAACCCGTGCCGAGATCTGGCTGCAACAGCACGAATGCAAACGGCACACCAAAGAGCAAAAGCGCTGGCCAGATGGCCGTCCAAGTCCGTACCTGTCCTGCAGGTAACATGGAATAAAAGCGCGCTGTCGCCAGGACGACGGCAAGCTTCATAAGCTCGGACGGTTGCAGGCGGATGAAGCCCAGATCAAGCCAGCGCTGGCTGCCGCCGCTGATGCCGCCAATCAATTCGACTGCGATCAGAAGAATGAGAACGGCAGCATAGCCGGGCATCGCCATGCGTGCGTAAAATTTTTCCGGTATTCGGGACATGATGATGGCCATCACGAGGAAGATACAAAAGCGGACAGCATGGCTTGCGGCCCATGGCGAGAGGTTGCCGCCTGCTGCTGAATAGAGAATAATGGTCCCAAACCCGCCGATCGCGAGGAGAAGGAAGAGAAGCCGCCACGGCAGTTGCTTCAGAGGGGCTGGGACGAAGCCATCGGTCATTGTGGCGATCCCTCTGCAGGCCGAGGGCCATCGCTTACAGTTGGTGATGCGATAGGTGCGCCTGCGGTTTCAGGCTCTGGCGACGCTGCGGCATCCCGGTTGACAGGCGCACCGGTATCCAGTCGTTCTTCAATCTCCGTCGTTTTCTTGATCTCGGAATCCTCGACGCTGCCTTCGGCCGCAGCTTGGGCGGCTGCTTTGGGGTCGCTGGCCGCTTTCCATGCTGCAGCCTTTCGGGCCATGCGCGTGTTCACGTCACCGCCCCAACCGGCCTCGAGGGCCGTGAGCTCTTCCATCGCCTTTGCGGGATCATAGAGGTATGTCATCATGCTCTTAGCGACAGGTGCTGCTGCGCGGGCGCCACCCATGCCATGTTCGATGACAACGGCGCCCGCATATCGCGGCTTATCGACTGGTGCGAAAAAGACGAACAAGCCGTGGTCCCGATATTTCCAGTTGCCGGACTGCCCCCGCTGGGCGCCTTTGATTGCACGAACCTGCGCCGTCCCGGTCTTTCCGGCCATCCGAATGCCTTCCAAGGGCAAACGGCTCCGAACGGCGGTGCCAGCGCCGTTGACCACAAGATCCATCCCGTCGCGTACAACCTGCAATTGCTCCTCTGAAAAGGGGAGACGTGCAGCCGGCTTTCGCTGGCCATGAATGAGATAGGGGTCGAGCATCTTGCCCGATGCAATCCGCGCGGACATGATCGCCAGCTGGAGCGGACTAGTCAAAACATAGCCTTGGCCGATGGTCGCGTTCAGCGTGTCCGACTGCGACCAATCCTGATCAAATTTCTTGCGCTTCCAAGCGCTATCCGGGACGGTTCCGTAACGCTGCGACGGCATGGGAAGGTCAAACTCTTTACCCAGACCCAGCATCTTCGCGACAGGTGCAATGCGATCATAGCCGATGCGCCGACCCATGGCATAGAAATAGGTGTTGCAGCTTTTCATGAGCGCGTGGCGCATGTTCATAGGGCCGTGACGGCCAAGGCATCGGAAGGTGCGGGACCCAAGGGTATACCCGCCATTGCAGTATACGATTTCTTCCGGGTCCACGCCATTTTGTAACAAAGCAAGAGCAGCGGCGGGCTTTACGGTGGACCCCGGCGGATAGAGGCCTTGCATGGCCTTATTGAGCATCGGGATGTGATCATCCTCCTGCAACATCCGCCACTCAATCCGCCCGATCCCGTCGGAAAAGCTGTTGGGATCGAAGGAGGGCATCGAACTGAGGGTCAAAATGCCACCGGTTTCACAGTCGATCACAACGGCCGAGCCAGATTCAAGGCCAAGACGGCGGCCAGTATAAGCCTGCAGCCCTGCGTCGACGGTTAGCTTTACCGTCTTGCCCGGCACATCAGGACGTGTGGCCAAATCGCGGACAAGCTTGCCACGCGCGGTGACTTCGGTTCGTTTGGCACCCGGTAATCCGCGCAAGGTTACTTCTTGGGTCTTCTCCAAGCCATCCTTGCCGATCTTGAAGCCGGGTGTGATGAGCAGCGGATCCCGCTTTTCCTCATAGTCCTTGGCGGACGCCGCGCCGACATAGCCGATGAGATGCCCTACACTTGCACCTTCAGGGTAGTGACGGGTGAAGAACTCGCTGGGGGCAACGCCCGGCATTTCTGCGGTCCTTAGGCTGACCGCGGCGAACGTTTCCCAATCAATATTCTCGGCAACCGGAACGGGCTGGAACCCGGCCGCCTTTTTAAGATCTGCCCGCACCCGTTCAACATCAATGAGCGTCAGCCGCATAACTTGGGCGAGTTCCGTTAGGACCGCGTCCTTATCGGCCAGCCGATCCGGGATAAGGTCGACGCGGAAAGCAGTTCGGTTGAGCGCGATTGGACGGCCACTGCGGTCGACGATCCAGCCACGTCGGGGTGGTATGATCTGAAGATTGACCCGGTTGCTCTCTGCAAGGAGTGCGTACTTCTCGTTCTCCGCGACGGCCAGCCAAGCCATGCGTCCGGCGAGCAGCACACCAATCCCAACCTGCGTGCCCCCAAGGAAGAAGGCGCGTCTTGAAAACGTAAACTGCTGCTGTGCTTCGGTAACTTGCCGATTGGCCCCGAACAGGAGCTTCAGAGGGTCCATCGAAGTACGTCTAGCCGCGCGCATAGGCGCACCATAAGCGGGAATATGAGGATAGACACGATGATTTGCGGCAAAAGGACAACCGCGCTTGTGTTTCCGCCACTGGAATTAGCAATGGCAAGTCCGACCAAAAGGACGACGGCAACCAGCGTTCCGGCAATAACCCAGTCCTGACGGAAATCCCGCCACATCATCCAACGGTCAAAGATATCGAGCACAAGAAACACCAACGTCCAAAGCAGCATTGCAGAACCGAGCGGCTGACCGCTGAAGATGTCGTCGAAAAAGCCCAATGGCAAGGCCGCCCATACGGGCCAAAGATCGCGCACGATCATCCGCCAAGCGAGCAGGATGAGGAGACCGAATGGCGGCAGGAGCGGAAACACAGAAATCTGCGGGATAAGGACCGTCATCGATCCGAGCATGACCGAGAGCGCGGGGACGCCAATGAGGGCCCAGCGGGATGCAACGCGGTTGAGACGGGGCTCATAGCCGCGAGCCATCAGTCTTCCTTCGCCTCGCCGATCTGCGACGGCGCAGGGGGCGGCGGTGCCAGATAAATGGGTTCCACCTCCGCATAATCGAGACGTGCCGGATCTGCCATTGGTCGGGCTTTCGTTCCTTCACGGCCGCGGTCGATCGCACGCGCTACAGATATGCCGGGCCGATATATTCCGCCGGAGCCTGAAGTGACGAAGATGTCGCCTGGCTTGAACTGGACGTCACTGGTCAAAGGACGCAGGATGAGGCGTCCATCGCCGGTCCCGATGGCGAGGGCCGGTGCGCCGTCAACGGAGCGTTTTACAGGGGTCACATTGCCGCCGTCTACAATGAGCAGCACGCGGGCACTGACACGACCTACGCTAACGATGCGACCGACAAGGCCATCCGGTCCGACCACGGGTTGACCATTCGCCACGCCGTCCGAAGCGCCTGCCGACAATATCGCGTAGCGCCTGCTGCTCGCGCCTGTAGAACTGACCAGTGCAGCCCGTGCAATAGGCTGAACAGCCTCCGACTTTAGGCCGAGGAGCTCCTTTAACCGGCGGTTTTCCTGTCGCAACACGTCGGCATCGATGAGCTTGCGTTTGGATGCCGCAAGTTCCTTTGCCATGGCCTTGTTCTTCGACGCCGCATCGAAGTAAGCACCAATGCTCTCCCCCACATCGCCGGTAGACGCCAGCGCGCTGCGCGCGGCCGAAGAAATGGGGGAGGTCATGTCGGCCACAATGCTTTGGAGCGCGGAATGGCCATTGGGGTCAAACCGCGCCGTAAGCACAAGCAGAAGTGCAAAGCCAGCCCCTGCGACCGCGATCACATAAGAGGCAAAGATGCCATATTGGGCCCGGCGGGAAAATCCGGGGCGCCGGGGAGAGGGCGGCGCCATATCTGGCAGTCCCCGATCAGGCGGTGAGCAAGACGCCGCGGAAAGCGGGGTCTTCAAGCGCACGACCCGTCCCTAGCGCGACGCAGGTCAATGGGTCTTCTGCCACGGTGACAGGCAAGCCGGTTTCATCGCGCAGCACTTCGTCCAGTCCCTGCAGCAAGGCTCCACCGCCCGTCAGGACGATGCCCTGATCGACAATGTCAGCCGCGAGCTCTGGCGCTGTGTTCTCAAGAGCGATGCGAACGCCTTCCACGATGGTGCCAACCGGTTCCGACAGCGCTTCGGCGATTTGGCCCTGGTTGATCGTGATTTCCTTCGGGACGCCGTTCACAAGGTCACGGCCCTTAATATGGATCGTCTTGCCAATTCCATCTGCAGGCGGACGTGCGACGCCGACTTCCTTTTTGATGCGCTCTGCCGTCGACTCACCGATGAGGAGATTGTGGTTGCGGCGCACATACGAGACGATGGCTTCGTCCATCTTGTCCCCACCGACACGGACCGATGTGGTGTAGGCGAGGCCGCGCAGCGAAAGCACAGCGACTTCGGTCGTGCCGCCGCCAATATCGACGACCATGGAGCCCACGGGTTCGGTCACGGGCATGTCGGCGCCAATGGCAGCTGCCATCGGTTCAAGGATCAGGTGAACCTGGCTTGCACCGGCGTTGGATGCGGCGTCACGGATGGCGCGGCGTTCAACAGAGGTGGAGCCTGACGGCACGCAGATGATGATCTCGGGGAAGCGCATGAAATTGCGCTGGCCATGCACCTTGTGAATGAAGTGCTTGATCATCGCTTCGGCGACTTCAATGTCAGCAATCACGCCGTCACGCAGCGGGCGGATGGCTTCGATATTGCCCGGTGTTTTCCCCATCATCAGCTTGGCGTCGTCGCCAACGGCCTTGACCTTCTTGATGCCGTTGATGGTCTCAATGGCGACCACTGAGGGTTCGTTAAGGACGATGCCGCGGCCGCGCACATAAACAATCGTGTTCGCGGTGCCGAGGTCAATTGCCATATCCTGAGACATCATCTTGAACAGGCGGGAAAAGAACATGGGTGGTGTCATCCTGATTGCTGCGGCGGCGGGTGATTGACCAACAATTGGGGGCGGTTCCGACAACCCACAACAAAAGTCGATGATCCTCCACCCGACGGGTCGCGGAATAGCGCCCGATGGGGTAGTGTGCTGTGCATGTCAATACGCCGCCTGCCAGAGCATCTCGTCAATCGCATTGCTGCGGGCGAAGTCGTTGAAAGACCTGCGAGTGCCCTGAAGGAACTCGTGGAAAATGCGATTGATGCCAGATCGACGCGAATCGATATCCGGCTATCTGGTGGCGGGATCGACCTGATCGACGTGAGTGATGACGGATGCGGCATGGACTCTTCTGAAATGGCGCTTGCGCTGGAACGGCACGCCACCTCCAAGCTCCCCGGCGATGATATCGAACTCGTCGCAACGATGGGTTTCCGTGGCGAAGCGTTGCCGAGTATCGCCAGCGTCGCGCGGTTGTCGCTCGAGAGTCGGACGCGCGGGGCCGATGGTTGGCGGCGTGTCGTCGATAACGGGCAATTGGTAGAGGAGGGGCCTGCCGCCCTTCCACCCGGGACGCGCGTGCGGGTCGAAGCTCTTTTTGAAAAGGTGCCCGCCCGCCGCAAATTTATGAGGACCCCGCGTTCTGAATATGCCGCTGCTTTGGACGTTGT
>CAJBSR010000529.1 GCA_903958285.1 uncultured Sphingomonadales bacterium | reverse complement strand
TGCTCGGCGTCGCAGTCATCCTCGCGTTGCGTTCCAGCCGGTCGGAAGCACGGCGTTTTGCCGCGACTATCGAGCGTCTGCGGGATGAAGAAGCCCGCCTTGCGACGTCGCTTGCCGATATGGCCCGCCGCATTGATGCAAATCGCGTTGCCCTTGCTGAACAAGGCGGCATTCTCGTTTCATTGGGCGAAGATACAGCGACGCGTCTGTCTGATGCCACCGCCGCCATGCGTGGTGAACTCGATACAATTACGCGCCATTCGGCAACACTAAAGAACAGCGCCTCCGGCGCGCGCGCCGACATGGCCGTTCTGCTGTCCGACCTTCCCCGTGCGCAGGTGGAAGCCCGCCGCATGACTGAGGCGCTCGAATCCGCAGGGCAGACGGCCCTCGAAAAGACAACCGAGCTGGAATCTCAGCTCACTTTGCTGACGGCCCGTGGTCGCGAGGCCGATGACATCGCCACTGGCGCCGCCCAGAAGCTCGCAGAGCGCGTCGCGCATCTGCACGATGTCAGTGTTGTCGCCGCAGACCATATGGACAAAGCGTCGGCAAACATGACGCAGACCTTGGACGTCTCGCTCGAACGCGCAGCAGAGGCGCTCGCTGCCGCCCAGAAGGGTCTGCAAGCGCAAGGCGAAGCCATGATGGCTGTGATCGAACAGGGCCATGCCGCGATCGCCGCTGCCGGTGCGCAATCGACCGAAGCTGTCGCCACGCGTGTGGCTGCCATCGGATCGCGCGTGGACGAAATTGCGCGCGTCTTTGAAAGTCAGGAAGCGTCCAGCCAGGCGCTTGTGGACCGCATCAACGCCGACATTTCGGCTATCGAAGGGCGCTTCGGTGATCTTGGCGATGACACGGTGGCCAATGCCGAGCGGGCGAGTGCTGCCATTCTCGGACTGCGCGATCATGCCGATCAGCTGGGCCAGACATTGGACGCAGGCGGCGCTTCTGCCGCCGGGCTCATCCGTCAGGCAGAAGCCCTGCTTGTTGCACTTGATGCCTCCGCACGTGAAATCGATGAAACTCTGCCGCTCGCCTATCAGCGGCTTCAGGATACGGCGGAGGCCAGCAAGGCGGCAGCCCGCGCCGTTATGCCTGAGGTGGAAGCCATTGAAACCGCTTCTGTCGCAGCACTTGCAAGGTTGCAGGAGGCAGAAGCGCTCGTCTCCAAGCAGCGCGAAGAAATCCGTCACTTTGTGGAAACCGCAGGCGTAGCGCTCACTGACAGCCGCGCCACGGCAGAAGCGCTCAATCGAGAAATTGAATCCGCCGAAGCACAGGCGCTGACCCTGACCGGCGCGACAGCACCGCAGCTGATCGACGCCCTGATGCGCATTAAGGATGCGGCCAATCAGGCGACCGAACATGCCCGCCATGCATTGGCGAACGTCGTGCCCGAAGCGGCCAACTCGCTTGGTGTTCAGGCGCGTGAGGCCATGACAGCCGCGCTGACGGCGCAGGTTGAAGAACAGATGGCGGATATCGCCCGCAAGGCGGAAGACGCCGTTGCCGCCGCGCAAAAAGCCACCGATCGCTTGATGCGCCAGATGCTGACCATCAGCGAAACCAGCGCCAACCTTGAGGCCCGCGTTGACGATGCCAAGGATGACATTGTCCGGGGTGACAGCGCGATGTTTGCGCGGCGCATGGCGCTGATCCTTGAATCGCTCAATTCAACGGCGATTGATGTCACCAAGATTCTCTCAAACGATGTGACCGACACCGCTTGGGCGTCATACCTGCGCGGTGACCGTGGCGTGTTCACCCGTCGCGCCGTGCGCTTGCTGGATACAGGCGAAGCTCGCGAAATCCTTGTCCATTATGAAGAAGACAGCGATTTCCGGGATCATGTGAACCGCTACATCCATGATTTTGAAGCGATGTTGCGCAACGTTTTGGCCACCCGCGATGGCATGCCGCTCAGCGTCACGCTGCTCTCGTCGGATGCAGGTAAGCTCTATGTTGCGCTGGCTCAGGCGATTGAGCGGCTACGCCGTTAGGATTGGCCGCTAAAGTCCAGCATAGCGGGCGTCAGCCACTCGTTGACGTAATTAGCATAATAGAGACCGAACAAAACGGTTGCGACCAACGTTGTCCATAATGTGATGCGCAGCGGTTTAAAGTCGTGCGGTGCGCTTTCCGCCTGTCCGGGGACAAGTTCGCCCCCGGCCTCCTGCGCGGTGCGCACATGGAAGGGCATGACGAGGAAAGCACTCAGCACCCAGAACAGCAAATAGATGGCAAGGATGGATGTCCATTTCATGGCTTACTTGTCCCTGATGAGCAGCACTTCGACAAGTGGCTTTTTGCCTGTCCACTCGGTCGCGACGCGGCGCACGGCAAGACGGATGCCCTCGCGCAGCTTAGTTTCATCCTTCTCGCGTGTCGTCGCAGCTTTGGCAGCCGCTTCGCACGCTTCGGCAATGAAATCGTCCCGGTCTTCTTCAACCGGCAC
>CAJBSR010000528.1 GCA_903958285.1 uncultured Sphingomonadales bacterium | reverse complement strand
TGTGCGTTCAAACCTTGTGCTTGAGTTTAGTGAAGCGGTGACGGCTGTCGCCGGCAAGACGATCAAGATCGTGAACGACGCCAATGGCGGCACGAAGCTAGGTTACGCTGGCGAGAGTTTGACGAACACATTCGTTCTCGATGTCACAGACCCCAGCGTAACCGTCTCAGGTTCTAAGATCACGATCAACCTGGGCCGGGATCTTGATCTGTCGAATAACTATCACGTCAAGATCGATGCCGGCGCCTTTATTGGTGTAACCAGCCAACTGGCAAGCCTTGGGGTGAGCGATTCAACGACGCTGAACTTCAGCACGGTGACACCGGCTGACGACAAGTTGGTAACCTCGACCACAGGCCTGTCACAGGTCGTCCAGGCCGATGGCAGCTTGGCCGGCAGCTTCATCTGGAAGAACATTGCAGGCTGGCCCAGCGTTGAGACCGGTTTCCAGACCACACTCGACCTATCCGGTCACGCCATCGCACTTGTAACTGGAGATCTTCTGGCCGCGACATCCACTCTGAACCCTGCGGCTACCAATGTGGAGACAAGCAAGTTCAGCTTCGCCCTCCAGAATTTTGGGGCTGACGATCTGATTTATATGGACGATCTCGGCCGCAACACCGACAACCTGTCACAGACGCTCAACCTTATCTTCGGCATGCACGTGAAAAGCGACGGCACCAACACCAAATTCGACTTCGCCCCCAGCCAGAATGGCGGAAACATTGACATCCTTGGTCAGGTTTTCACGACACCCGGGGAGTGGCAGAAAATCCATAACGCTAACAATGGTGGCCTCGTGTTCGGGTAAAGGCGGTCGATGTGTACCTTATGCAGGCGGATCTTCGAACCGTCTTATCGTTTATGTTTGAAGTCGTTGGGGTCCCAACGATTCGAACGGTCCCCTCACCTTAGTTATTGCGGCCCTGTCGATCTAATCACAAGTTGTCGGAAGATTAGAGCCATTTTAAGCAGCAAGCGATTGCTCCTCGGCCGAGGAGCCGACCGAACGTGGTTCTTTGCAGGCCTGACGAGCTGGCAAATGATCCTAAACGTCAACCATCCTGCCACCTCATCTCGCACGCTAGGTAACGCTCAAAGCGTTGAATCACGGTGTGCCGTAAGGGATGAAGATGCGAACAGGTTTGAGGTTGAGATGAGGCGTTGAGCACGAGCAGTTGCCCAGACAACAACAAGCTCTAAAAGGACGAAGACGCCTTCTAGTCGGCCACATGTCCGACGTTTAGACGCGTCGCTCTGCCAATGTTTCCAGCGTGCTGCGACGATAGTGGTAGAAAACGGAATGCAGGTCGACCGAGGTCGGGCTGACCAGCCATTGGTAGACAAGGCCGAAGATAAAGGCGTTGAACTCAACAGCGAAACAGGTTGGATCAATCGATGGCCGAATGGTCCCTTCCTCAATGCCTTGCTTCAACCAACGTTCGGCGTCACGACGATAGGCCAGATGGTTCGCGGCCAATCGAGCCCGAACCGCCGTGTGGCTGCTGATCGATTCAAACCACAAAATATAAAGAGCCTGCATTTCGATGGTGCGGTTCAGCAGGAAGTGTTCAACAGCTTCGAGTGCCGCCATGAAGGCGGAAAGGCCTGTGCGCTCGCCGACGAAGCGGCGCAATTCGCCGGCCCACTTATTGTTAAAATCCAGCACCATCTGATCAAACAGCGCTTCTTTGGATCCGAAACGGTTGCTCGCTAGGCTGCGGCTATAACCGGCCCGTTCACCGATTTCCTTGAGGGTCGTGTTGTGCGTTCCGTGCTCGACAATCAATTCCATTGCAGCGTCAAACATGCGCGCATCAGAGAGAGCGGTCCGTTCGGCCTGCGTGCGTCGCGGCGCACGCACAGGCATGGTGTTGGCAACGGCGCTATGTGTCATTCAGCGTTCCTTCACGATGCATTCCCGTTTCACAGACATAGCCCAGCCTGCCTGTGTCGACCTCCTCTCTCAATTTTCGCTTATCGATCTTCCCTACGCTGGTCTTTGGAAGCTTTTCAAGCGTCGCCCAGTATTCAGGGATCATGAATTTGGCAATTTGCGATGCCAAAAATGCACGCACTGCGCCAAAATCAGGGGCGTCGCCTGACATCATGGAAAGGATGGCGAGTGGGCGTTCCTCCCATCGTTCATCAGGCACAGCAATCACGGCGACCTCGGCAACACCGGGGAAACGGCTAATGTCATTTTCCAGATCGACTGAGGAAATCCACTCTCCACCCGATTTAATCAGATCCTTGGTCCGATCGGTTATCTGAACATATCCAAGCGTATCAATAGTCCCGGCGTCACCAGTCCTGAGCCAACCATCCGGCGAGAGTGATCCCTGCCCATCCGGCTGGAGATGATAGCCTGCAGTGACCCAGGGGCCGCGCAACTGCAGATGGCCAATGGTCTGCCCGTCTTCGGCCAAGGGCTGATCCGCATCATCGACAATGCGCACTTCCATACCGGCCACGGGGCGACCACTTTTGGACTGCCAGATGATCGCTTCCTCAGGTCCGGCATCGCGCGGAGGAAATGACAGGACACACATCGGGCTTGTCTCCGTCATGCCCCATCCCTGGATCACATCAACACCCCAGGCGTCCCGCACCCGCTCAATCAGGGCGGGCGAAACGGCCGACCCACCGGAGACGATTACGCGGAATGAAGAGAGATCAAGCGGCGCTTTGGCGTGAAGTTGCAGCAGATCATTAAGTATGGTGGGCACCGCCGACGTAAAGCTCGGCCGTGTCAAAGCGATCACCTTCGCCAACCGATCCGGCTGAAGATAGGGACCGGGCAAAACAAAATCGCTGCCCGCGAGCCAACCGGAAAAAGGGGTGCCCCAAGCATTGGCGTGGAACATCGGGGGCACCATCAGGATCCTGTCGCGATGGCTTATTGCAAAGGCATCAACACCGATTGAGCCCATGCTGTGCAGAAAAATCGAGCGGTGGCTGTAAACCACGCCCTTGGGATTGCCCGTCGTACCCGATGTATAACACATGACAGCCGCACTATATTCGTCGAGTTCCGGCCACTGAAAATGCGGGGCATGTTCGGCAATCAGGGTATCATAGCTATAAACGGCACCCGCAAACCCTGGCAGGGTGGCCGGCGCATCGCCGATCACGATGACCGTATGGACCGAAGGCAGCTTTGAAAAAACAGCCGACAAGGGCGACAAGAAGGCTGCATCGACGATCAGAACGCGATCGTCAGCATGATTGATGATGTATTCGATCTGCTCTGCGGCAAGGCGCACATTCACGGTGTGGAGAACGGCCCCCATCGCCGGAACGGCCAGATAGGCCTCCAGATGTTCCTGCGTGTTCCAGCACAATGTCCCCACACGCTCACCAGACTTAAGGCCGAGAGCTTGGAGTGCGGCGGCAAGTTGATGCGCGCGCGCTGCAACCTGATCATAGGTTGCATGGCGCACGGTTTCACCATCAAAAGTGAGGACCTCGCTTCCACCAAATAGCCGCGCGCCGCGGCGCAGGATCATTTGGGTGGTGAGCGGGAAACGCATCATCGTTGCGTCCATTATACGCCCTTCCGATCAATATGGGCTGCAGCTTCGCGCAGCAGGTTGGGTACGTCATGCTCCAGATTTCGCGCATAGGGACGATCATCCTGCCCCTGCCGGTGCAGAATATATGCCCCCTCAACGATTGCCGCCAACCGCCAGGCAGCAAACACCTTGTAATAGGTCAACTGGCGATGATCGAAGCCGGTCAGGTCTGACCAAAGGTCAGCCAAAGCCTCTACCGACACAACGTCGGCACGGTTGGTTAGAGATTGAACATGGGCAAAGCCGAGCGGTTGCGCTGGATCGCGCTTCCAGAAAAACAAACACAATCCCAAGTCTATGAGAGGGTCGCCAAGCGTGGCCATTTCCCAATCCAATATGCCGACCAGGCTCGGTTGTGTTCGACCGACTAAGCAATTGTCCAAATGGAAATCACAATGGATAAGGCTTGCATGCGCGCATTCAGGCTGCTGATCCAGCAACCAGCGCGCGATCTCCTCAAGCAGCGGCAGCTCGCGAACTTTGTGGGTCTGCCGTTGATCGAGCCAACGGGCCACCTGACGCCCGACAAAGCCTTCCGCATGGCCAAACTTTTCTGGAAGACGGCCCCGTACATCCGCCTTGTGCACCAAGGCCAAGCCGCGGATCATCTCACGGCCCAGTTCGCTGACAACATCGCCGTCGGTCCCGCCGGTTGCAGCATAAGCATCGGGCAGGTCCGTGCTGAGCGCGACGCCCTCGAGCCATTCGACAACCGCAAAGCTCTGGCCAAGAATCGCGCGATCATCGCACCAAGCGATTGGTCGCGGCACGGGTGCCTGCCCATGAAGCGCCTTTAACGCCGCATATTCGCGCGAAATACCAGCAGCCGCTCGGTCTGAAACGGCATGAACTGGTGGATGGCGCAAGACGAAGCGGCCATCGTCGCTCTCAATTAAACGGGTTACATTGGCGTTGCCGCCTGTCAGGAGCGGACCAAGCCGAGCTCCTTTTATGCCCGTCTGTTCCTCGACCCAGCTGCGAAAGCCAACACCCGTCTGCTCCGCTACAGGTTGCACATAAGTCCTCCGTCAGTGACGATGACCGATCCCGTCATGTAACTGGATCCAGCAACCCACCAGACGACATCCGCAATTTCCTCCGCCTCGCCCATTCGGCGCATCGGTATCTTTGAAATGATCTTCTGCTTCGCATGCTCGCTAACGCCTGACGTCATTTCGGTCATGACAAAGCCAGGAACAACGAGGTTGACCCTGATTTGCTGCACCGCCAGTTCGCTCGCAAGAACCTGCGTCAGCCCAGACAGGCCAGCCTTTGAAGCGCCGTAGCAACTATCCCCTGGAAAGCCGCGAAAGCCAACGACGGCTCCAACATTTATGATCGCGCCACCCGGCTCCATGTGCGGCAGGGCCGCCCGAACCGCATGCATCGGGCCGGACAGATTGGTCGCCAGAGACTTATCCCAGTCGTCGTCCGTGAAGGCAGAAATCTTACCGCCTTTGTGCAGGCCCGCATTGTTCACCAGAACATCAACGCCGCCCCAACGCTCGACCATCGTTGCGACGGCGCCCGCCAAGTCATCTGCGCGCGACACATCTGCCTGAACGCCCAAGGCATCTGGCCCCAGCGCTGCCGCCAATTCAGCGATTTCAGGACTGCGGGCGACAAAGCAAACTTTGTCGCCGCGCTCATGTGCCAAAGTGGCGATCGCGTGGCCTAGACCACGCGATGCCCCAGTCACAAGCCAGCGGCGCTGGCTCGGTTTCATGCTTTTCGACATTCGATCCCTAGGTCAGAACGTCTGCGTAACAGCCACACCATAGGTCTGACGAGGACGGGGGGACGCGTAGCTCCAAATTCCCTGAACGTCATAACCAATGGTCCAGCCCTTTTCGTTGGCAAGGTTCTTGCCAAACACGCTGACCGTCGTGTTGTTGAGTTTATAGTTGATCGATGCGTCCAGAAGATACTGGCCAGCATTGCGCAGGTTTGGATTGTTCAAGAACGTAATTTCATGCGCGCCGATGTAGTGCAGATCACCACTCAGCCAAACCGTTCCCGGACCGACTTCCTTCTCCCAGTTAAATCCGAGATCCCATGTCCATTTCGGGGCACGGCGAATTTTGAGGAAGGTAGCGTCAACCGGCCTTCCGGTGCTGTAGATATCCCCGAAGAAGTTCTTGTACTTCGCATCGAGATAGCCAAGCTTCGCACTGAGGGTCAGGCCTTCTGCAGCTTTCGCCGTCAGATCGAGCTCGATCCCCTTAAGGTCTGCCTTGGATGCATTGATCGTCCGGTTCTCGCGGCCAGTTGATGTGCCGGGAGCGGGCACGTCAAGATCCTGCTGCATGTCCTTATACTTCATCATGAACACAGCGCCGTTCAGACGAACCCGGCGATCTAAGAACTCTGTCTTGAAACCAAGTTCGTAGTTGTCGAGCGTTTCGGGATTATAAGCATTGATTGCTGCGCCGATTGTGGCGGGTCGGCCGTTAAAGCCACCGCCGCGATATCCGCGGGACCACAGAGCATATGTCATAACATCCGGCGTCCAATTCATGCTCAAGCTGACCTTGGGCGTGAACTTGGACCAATCCGCCTCCTTGGGAGACGTCATCACAATGTTACCGTTCGCCGCGCTTGGCGGGATTGTGACAATCGGATTAACCTCGGCGGCCGTGCCGTAGATGAAAATCGTCTTGTCGTTAACCAGGCTCGTCTTCTTATCCTTCGTGTATCGGCCGCCAACAGTCAGCTTCAACGCGTCGGTAAACTTGTAGTCCCCTTCAAAGAAAACGGCAGAGGATTTCGTGGTTTGTGTCACGTCCTGCGCGCTTGTGAGCAACGGGGCCCCAGCAAAGCCAATATAGTTCTTCAGGTTGATCGTGTAACCGGAATCCCAAAGATACCCGCCCAAGACGAAGTTGACAGGACCCGATCCACCTTTGGTCAAACGCACTTCATTGGTTGTTTGACGCCAGCGAGCCGGCCGGTCGGTATGATAAAGCGTGAACTTAGAGGCATCAAAATCCTGCGTGACCTCTTCACTGGTCTTCAGATAGCCAAGGATGTACTGAAGTTCGAGATCATCTGAAACTTCATACTTGACCTTGCCGATCGCCATATCGAGCTCAAACCGGGCGGACTTATCAACGGACGCATTCCCTAAGCTCACATAAGGATCGCCGGACACAGGCGCTCTCGGGGTGGCCGAGCATTGCTGATAAGCGACACAGAACAGATCTGTCGGTTTGTTGACTGCAATCAGCTGCGGTGCTGCCTGCCGCGTCAACTGATGGTCATAATTTGCTGAAATCTCCAGACCTTCAGAAGGCGTGATCAGGATCATCCCACCAAACGCGGTGAAATCTGATTTCTGGCCATCCTTATTCTGAGTGCGGTTAAAGATATAGCCGTCTGTGGTGTTGTAAGCCCCAGTCAATTTCATTGCGACATTGGGGGCGAGCCCAAAGCTAACGACGCCTTGCGCATCTAACGTGTTGAAGCGACCATAGGTTACACGCGCCTTGCCGCTGAGCTCTTCCGTGGGGCGTGAGCGCGCGAGGTTTATCACACCGCCTGTCGCGTTGCGGCCGAACAGCGTGCCCTGCGGCCCGCGCAACACTTCGACGCGATCGATATCGATCGCTTTCAGGAGCGAGCCTGAGCTTTGGCCGATATAGACATCGTCGATGATGACGCCCACCGCTGGATCGACCGACTTTTCAACATCAGCAACGCCAATGCCGCGAATATAAATAGCAGCAACGCCGCCTGGGCCCTGCTGGGTATCATCGATAATGACATTCGGCGATGAGTTCGCAAAATCACGAACATCTGAATCGAACCGACGCGCGAGTTCCGCTGAAGAGAGCGCGCTAACGGAAGATGAAACATCTTGCAGATTTTCGACGCGCTTACGCGCTGTCACGACAATCTCGTCAAGACCCTGCGACGCCTCACCTTCGGCTGCAATTGCTTGAGTTGCATTCATTGCTGTGACGGAAACCGTGGCAGCAAGGAGCACACGGACAAAATTCGCTGACTTCATGGCCATCCTTCTCCTCCCCATGCGCTTCGCGCTATGGATTATGTAAAGCAGCAACACCTGCCGATCTTCGGCAGCCTGTCCCTGCACCGCCCCTTCGCTTTTTCCTTCATTCTCCACTCTGGACACCAGAGTGTCGGGATCGATCGGCGCGGCAGGCAATTTTGTATCTAACTTGTTCATCGCTAGCAAGTGCATGTTTGCGCAGCGCATCTTTTCGGCTGGCATCTCAACAAACTTGCCCCATAAATGTCTATTAATCCATGCCTTGAGAGAAAAATCCGCTGCCAAGAGCCAATTTCGATGGGCACAAAGGGCAAGAATTTTCCTTGTTATGATCTAGTAAGATGGATAACCTTCGCTCAACAAAAATGTGAGGAGTCGATGTTGGCTGGACAGCTAGGCGGGAAGACCGCCGTGATCTCAGGAGCTGCGAGCTGGCTCGGCGGAGCGCAAGCTAAGCTGTTCGCCCGCGAAGGCGCTCGGGTCGCCCTGGGCGATCGGTGCTTCCATTCCCATCTTCAAAGTCGGTGACCCGATGAATATCGCTTTCGGGTCACTTTATCTCACCTCAGACGAAGCCCGGTATGTGACAGGCGCCGAACTCTGGATCGACGGCAGCTGGTACGCTGGCAACTAAAATACACTTAAGGAACAACAAACGATGGCATGGGATTTTTCTACTGAGCCTGAATTTCAGGAACAGCTCGACTGGATGAAGACGTTCGTTGCGACTGAAATCGAACCTATGGATCTGGTCTTCCGTCACCCTGCCGCCCCGTTTGATCCGAATTCCGCAGCCCAACGCGCAATGGCGCCGCTTAAGGAAATCGTGAAGAAGAAGGGTCTTTGGGCCTGCCACCTTGGACCCGAACTGGGTGGGCAAGGGTTCGGCCAGGTTAAACTTGGCCTTATGAATGAAATTCTGGGTCGGAGCCGCTTTGCACCCACCGTTTTCGGGACACAGGCGCCCGACACGGGGAATGCGGAAATCCTCGCGCGATTTGGCACAGAAGAGCATAAACAGCGCTATCTGCAGCCTCTTTTGAACGGCGAGATTTTTTCCTGCTATTCGATGACGGAACCTCAGGCCGGAGCCGACCCCGGTCAATTCACGTGCCAAGCGGAATTGCAGGGCAATGAATGGGTTATCAACGGAGAGAAATGGTTTGCCAGCCATGCCTGCGTGGCCGAATTCCTGATTGTGATGTGCATCACCGATCCGGAAGTCCCGGTCCATGAAGGGTCCACGATGCTGATCGTGCCGCGCGGCACGCCGGGAATGGAAATCATCCGCAACACGGCTGTCGGCCCCAAGGATGCTCTTGGCAGCGGTGTTCACGGCTATTTGAGGTTTTCCGACTGCCGGGTGCCTATGAAGAATGTTCTTGGCCCTGTCGGCGAAGGGTTCAAGGTCGCGCAATCCCGGCTAGGCGGCGGGCGTATTCATCATGCGATGCGCACCGTGGGCATGCTGAACCGAGCGATGGAGATGATGTGCGAACGCGCCGTGTCTCGGATCACCAAGGGTGAACGGCTTGCGGACAAGCAAATGGTGCAGGAAAAAATTGCGGACAGCCACACGCAGATCACGCAATTCCGTCTCCATGTCCTTTACACGGCATGGCTGCTTGATCGGGACAAGACCTATACACGCCCCGTCCGCCGCGAGATTTCGGCAATCAAGGCTGCCATGCCGGAAGTGCTGAAAGACGTCATTTATCGGGCGCTCCATCTCCATGGGTCGCTTGGCATGTCAAACGAAACCCCGTTGATGGATATGTGGCAATATGTCCCGGAAATGGGGATCGTCGACGGCCCGACTGAGGTCCACAAAGTCTCCGTCGCCAAGGATGTACTGCGCAATGTTGCGCCGTCGCCGGGCGTGTTCCCGACATATTTTGTCCCGCACAGGCGCGCTGAAGCGGAGCAGAAATTCGCCGCTTTCCTGACCCCGGAGGCCTAATCATGACGTCCGCAATCGAAGCCCGGCTGGACCAATTGGAAAGCCGTTTTCAGTTCAATGATCTGGTCAGTGACTATTGTCATGGCTTCGACAAGCGTGACTTGACGCGGTTCATGGCGATTTGGTGGCCGGACGCCGTCTGGGAAATTGGGCCGCCCTTCGGCGATTTCCACGGCGCATCGGAAATCTCGCGCGCCGTCACAGACATTCTATGGCCAGCCTGGCTGCAATCTACCCACTACACGACCAACTTGAGGGCTGATTTCGAAAACCCAGACCTCGCCCATGGCGTGTGCGATGTGGACTGCATTGGCACCACCAGCGATCAACAGGCTCAGACTGTTGCGGCAACATACTTTGACCGGTTTGAACGTCGCGACGGCACCTGGAAGATCGCGCGTCGGCGGGTCACCATGTATCATTTCAGCCCGCTTGTCGGGATCACCCTAGCCCCACCCCAATAACACACTCAGGAGGTCCCGATGGCGTATCATCAGCGGTCTGACGGTCGACGCGTTTATTTTGAACACTATGTGGGCACGAAAACACCCTTTGTGCTGTCGCACGGTTGGGGGATGTCGAGCACGATCTGGGTGGATGTCATCGAACGTCTGCTCAAGGCAGGGCATGAAGTGCTCGCCGTCGATCATCGTGGATGCGGAAAATCAGACCGCGACTTTGACGATGTAAGCATTTCGGCCCTTGCTGGAGACATCGTTGACATTGTCGCCGCGCGAAACCTTCGCCCCGTCATCCTCAACGGCTGGTCCCTTGGGGGCGCTGTTGTCGTGGAGGCGGCGGACCGTTTGGGTGCCGCGGCAGCCGGCCTCGTGCTGACCTGTGCAGCCTCGCCGCGCTATGTGCAGGCTGACGATTTTCCATATGGCGGCCAACGCGCAGATGTTCTTGGCATGCCGGATGCCATTTTGGCCAATAGGGCGACCTTCTTTCGCGGTCTGTCCGAAGGTGTCTGCGCCAAAGACGTTGGGCAACCAACAATTGAATGGATGACGGCTATGTTCATGGAAGCTGGCCCGACGTCCATTCAATCATTGCTCAACCTCGCCGACATTGATCAGCGCGCCATCTTATCTAATCTTAGCATTCCCGTTCTCTCAGTTGTCGGCGGCAAAGACGTTGTCGTGCAACCTGAAATCGGCGAACTGGCAGGCAAGATGGCACCCAAGGGGCAAGTCGCCCGTTTCGAAGATTGTGGCCATGCGCCCTTTATTGAAGAAGGGCCCCTTTATGTCGAAAAGCTGCTGGCCTTTGCCAGCGCGCTTTAGACAAGACGGTCGCCTCCAATGGTAGCAAATTAGAAAGACAAGGGGAGTTTTGAGGACGTTCCGCCATATCCAAAGGGAAACATGGCTAGCTTCTATTGAGACCGCCTACGATTGAATAGCAGCCCGAAAAGGGTTCAAATGATTTAGGAAGAGGATGAATAATGAGCACTGCGAACGCGAAAGTCGACTTTGACGCGATCGGCATCGGCGCCGGTTTCGCGGGTCTGGCCTTAATCCACTATCTTCGCGAGGCCGGCCGCACCGTGCGCGTGTTTGACCGTGCCTCAGACATTGGTGGCACTTGGACCTGGAACCGCTATCCTGGTGCAGCGACCGACAGCGAGAGCTATTATTACTGCCTGACCTTTTCCAAGGAACTGCTGCAGGAATGGTCCTGGACCAAGCGGTACCCGGGGCGGGAAGAAACCCAGAATTACATGCGCTTTGTCGCCGATAAATGCGACATGTGGCCACACATCCAACTGAACACGGAAATCGTCGACGCCCAATTCCTGGATGACGAAGGCCATTGGCGCGTCACAACGGGCACTGGCGAGACCTTCACCTGCAAGTACTTCATCAGCGGGATGGGGATGATTTCGGAGCCGGTAATCCCGAAGATCAAGGGTATGGACCGTTTCAAGGGCCCTCTTTTCCATTCATCACGCTGGCCGCAAGAGGGTTTGGACTATGCCGGCAAGCGGATCGGCATCATCGGCGCCGGCGCGACTACGGTTCAGATGGTTCCCGTCCTCGCCAAGACAGCTGCAAGTGTGACGGTCTTTCAACGCACGCCAAACTATATCCTTCCGGCCATGCAGAAGGAAATGACGCCGGAGTGGGAGAAGGAGATCAAGGACAATTACGACGCGATTGTCGCCAAGTGCCGCAATCATGTCTTCGGCATGGCCTTTGACAGCCCTGTTGGCCGCAACGCGGTCGACACACCTCCTGAGGAACGGCAGCGTATCTTCGAG
>CAJBSR010000527.1 GCA_903958285.1 uncultured Sphingomonadales bacterium | reverse complement strand
TGTCGAGCGTATCGTCTGCTGTGTGATGCAAATCAAAATAGCGCGTGCCATCTTGATTGAGATCAATGGCAGGTGTCCCAGCGCCAATCATCTGGCCAACATCGGCGCCGCCTGACGCAACGCCCCGTCCAGTCCCGATGCCCTGAGCTGCCAGCGCTTCTGATATGCGCGCACGCAATGGTGCAGCCGTTTCCGGCAGGCGGAAATTGACCTGCCAAATCTTGTCAGCGCCGAAATCAGATTCGGCGGCCAGTGCATGGGGTTCGTCCTTATGGGCTTTGAAATAGGCATCACCGCCAAAAACGCCGACCTCTTCTGACCCAGCCCAGAGGACCCGGATCGTGCGGCGGTGTTTGCCCTTTGCTGCGACGGAAAGAGCGGCGTCCGTCACTATCCCGCAGCCCGCAGCATCATCGATTGCGCCGGTGCCGAGGTCCCAGCTGTCAAGATGGCAGGCGACCAGAACGCTGCCTGCCGCTGGATCAGTCCCCGGCAGCTCGGCCAGCACGTTTCCGGATTGCTGCGGCCCAGTGAACTTCGGGGTCAGGGTCAGCGACATTTTGATCGGGCTGCTGCTGGTGCGTGCAATCCGCTCCAGATTGTCTGCATCGGGGTTGGAAAGGGCAGCTGTTGCGAGGGGTGTCACGCCATCCGGCCAAGATGTGACGCCGGTATGCGGTGTCCGGTGGTCATCGGTCCCGATGGATCGGATCAGGAAGGCGGACGCCCCGCGCTTTGCGGCAAGGGCAGGCCCTTCACGACGCACACGCCCAAAGACGCCATAAGAAGACCCATCCTGCGTACGTCCCATGGCGTGGCCGACATAGACAATCTTCCCCTTGATGGCCGCATCGGGCGCGGCAAGAAATTCCGCATATGTTGGATAGACGACCACCGTTCCGGTCAGGCCGTTGGCCGCAGTCGCGCCGCTATGACCAAGCGCTGTGATGGCCAGCTTGTGCGGGTAGGGGGCTGTAATCTCTGCCTTTTCCTCACCGCGGACCCAGCCTTTCATTTCAAACGGCTCGATACGGATATTCTGGAATCCCAAAGCTTTGAGCTTTTGGGTGGCCCAGGCCCTCGCGTTTGCTTCCTGCTGCGTACCCGCAAGACGCTGCCCCACCTCGGTCGTGAGCCCGGCAGTAATCTCATAAGCGAGGTTCCTGTCCTCGGCATGCGAAGCGGCGGGGAAGAGGGCGGCGAGGATCAGGAGCTTTTTCATTTGCCATGGCTAACCTGTCGATGCGGGTTTGCCAATGCGGATTTGCTGGGCTAGTGCCGCGTCAAATCCGCCAGCTTATAGATGAGAGAAACGACCCATGGCCGCGCAATACGCCTATGTCATGAAAGACATGACCAAGTCTTTCCCCGGTGCCCAAAAGCCGGTTCTGAGCAATATCAACCTGCAGTTTTATCAGGGTGCGAAGATCGGCATTGTCGGCCCGAACGGCGCCGGTAAGTCGACGCTGATCAAGATCATGGCCGGCATCGACACGGAGTTTTCGGGCGAAGCCTGGCCGGGCGAGAACATCACCATCGGCTATCTGGAGCAGGAGCCTCAGCTCGACCCGACCAAGAACGTCCTTGAAAACGTCAAGGACGGCGCGCGCGAAACCGCCGACATGGTGGACCGCTACAACGAGATCTCCGCGCTGATGGGAGAGCCCGACGCCGATTTCGACACGCTGATGGAAGAAATGGGCACGCTGCAGGAGCGCATTGACGCTGTGGACGGCTGGACGCTCGACAATCAACTCGAAATCGCGATGGAAGCGCTGCGGTGCCCGCCTTCTGACTGGCCGGTGGAGAACCTGTCGGGCGGTGAAAAGCGCCGTGTCGCGCTGACCCGCCTTCTCCTCCAGAAGCCGTCCATCCTTCTGCTCGACGAACCGACCAACCACTTGGACGCTGAAAGTGTCGAATGGTTGGAAAACCATCTGAAGGAATATGCGGGCGCGGTGCTGATGATCACCCACGATCGCTATTTCCTCGATACGGTTGTTGATTGGATCCTTGAGCTCGATCGCGGGAAGTACTTCCCGTACGAAGGCAATTATTCGACCTATCTCGAAAAGAAGGCCAAGCGCCTTGAGCAGGAAGATCGCGAGGATTCCGGCCGCCAGAAGGCGATCAAGGAAGAGCTTGAGTGGATCCGGCAGGGGCCAAAGGGCCGCCAGACAAAGTCCAAGGCGCGTATCTCCAAGTTTGAACAGCTCGTTTCCGCGCAGGAAAACCGGTCACCCGGCAAGGCGCAGATCGTCATTCAGGTGCCGGAGCGTCTGGGTGGGAAGGTCATCGAAGCCAAGGGCATTTCCAAGGCTTATGGCGACAAGCTCTTGTTTGAAGACCTTTCCTTCATGCTGCCTCCCGGTGGTATTGTTGGTGTCATCGGCCCGAACGGTGCGGGTAAATCAACGCTGTTCAAGCTGATCACAGGCCAGGAAACGCCCGATACGGGGTCCATCGACATGGGTGAAACCGTTCGTCTGGGTTATGTTGACCAGAGCCGCGATCATCTCGATGCCTCCAAGAACGTTTGGGAAGAAGTCTCAGACGGCCTCGACTATGTGAAGGTCAACGGCCACGACATGTCGACGCGTGCTTATGTCGGTGCCTTCAACTTTAAGGGGCAGGACCAGCAGAAGAACGTCGGCAAGCTCTCCGGCGGTGAACGCAACCGTGTTCATATGGCCAAGATGCTGAAGCGCGGCGGCAACGTCCTGCTGCTCGACGAACCGACCAACGATCTCGATGTTGAAACGCTCGGGGCTTTGGAAGACGCCATTGAGAACTTCGCCGGTTGCGCCGTGGTCATCAGCCATGACCGCTTTTTCCTTGACCGTCTGGCGACCCACATCCTCGCCTTCGAAGGCAACAGCCATGTCGAATGGTTCGAAGGCAACTTTGCCGCGTACGAAGAAGACAAGCGTCGTCGTCTGGGCGATGCCGCTGACCGGCCGACCCGTCTCGCCTATAAGAAACTGACCCGCTAACGCGCCAAACGTTGGAGCAGGGGCCGCACTTTCAGAAAGAGGGTGTAGGTCCGCTCCAGCAAGGCGAGCACGACCCGGTTTTGGGCCATCAGTCCAAGCGGGCGAAGCGGCGGAATTTCGCGCCACATGGCCGCAAAGGCGGCGGCGCCGGAGAGCGTTTCACCTTGATCGGTGGTCGCATGGAAGCGCGCCAGCATAAGGTTGCGGTCGAGCGGGCAGGCGGTGGAGGGCTCCGTTACATCTGCGAAGGCAATGCGTTGAAGCTTGTCCAGCCGGCGCATCAGCGCGATTTCCCGAATGCAGAGGGGGCAGGCGCCGTCATACCAAACCGTCAGCTTTGCCGTCACGGTGTGATCCAAGTCCCGGACCAACTCTCTCCGGATCGCTGGAAC
>CAJBSR010000526.1 GCA_903958285.1 uncultured Sphingomonadales bacterium | reverse complement strand
AGCCTGCCGGTGACCATGCGACCGACCCATGCCTCAAGCCGCGCCTCGATCGCTGCGCGACTGGCCGGATCCAACCGCGACAAAGCAGGGCTCAAGAAGAGCCGCGGGGTGACGAGCGTTTTGCCGGGTTTGAACCGGGCCAGCTCAACCCCTGCCCAGTCGATGCGCACCGGCGTTCCCGGCTCCGTCACCAAATTGAAGGCGCTGTCGGCGGCCTCAGCAACCTTCTGCGCGCGGCGGGCGAGTTCCTTGGGCAGGCGCAGTTCGGCGGCGGCCAGCAGCCTTTTATGATCTTTGCCCCGTGCGGCGGCATCGGGCGCAAAGGTAAAGCCGTTGAGCGTCCCGATCATTTCCCCATCGACGAGAACTTCGCCTGCTTCATCGACCTGCACGTCGAGAAGGGCGGGATCATTGCTGACCGATTTCATCAGGATGGACGTCCGCCTGTCCACGAACCGCTCGGTCAGGCGCGCGTGGAGCGCATCGGACAGTTTGAGCTCCAGCTCGCGGGCCCGCTCGGCCCATGTGGGCGCATCGATCAGCCAATCGGCACGCTGCGCAACATAGGCCCAGATGCGCACTTCGGAGATGCGGGCGGCAAGCGTTTCGACATCGCCCTGCACCGTATCGAGCCGCGCGATTTGGGCGGCAAACCAGGGGCCGGGGATATGGCCTGATCCTTCGGACAGAAAACCGAAAATCTGGCTGACCATGCGGGAATGATGTTCCGCGCCGACCTTGCGGAAATCGGGCAGGCCGCAGGTGGCCCAGAGCTTTTGGACCATGCGGGGCCCGCGCGCACGGTCGATCACCATCCGGTCGTTGGACAGGATCCGCAGGACGGTGAGGTCGATGGAGTCCGGTGCGGCGCGCAGCACGGGGTTGTCGGGCCGGACGCCCAAGGACTCCGTCAGCGCATCTACCGAGCTGAAATCGAGATCGCTGTTGCGCCACATCAGATGGTCGAGCGGTTTGAAGCGATGCTCCTCAATGCGCTCAATCTCAATGTCTGAGAATGCGGCTTCGTCCGGGCCACCGGACAGAACGCCAAAGGTGCCGTCGCGTTGATGGCGACCGGCGCGGCCTGCGATCTGGGCCATTTCCGAAAGATGCAGCCGCCGCTGGCGTTTGCCGTCAAATTTGGTGAGGCTGGCAAAGGCGACATGGCCGACATCCATGTTCAGCCCCATGCCCACGGCATCCGTGGCGACCAGATAATCAACCTCACCGGCCTGATACATGGCGACCTGCGCGTTGCGCGTGGCCGGCGACAGGGCGCCCATAACGACGGCCGCACCACCGCGCGTCCGCCGCAGCATTTCGGCCACGGCATAGACATGCTCAGCCGAGAAGGCGACGATGGCGGTGCGCGGCGGCAGGCGGGACAGCTTTTTGGCGCCCGCATAAGTCAGCTGCGAAAAACGGGGGCGGGTGATAATCTCGGCTTCGGGCAGCAGCGTGCGCACCAAGGGCTTCAGGCTTTCAGACCCGAGGATCATCGTCTCTTCACGGCCGCGGGCCCGCAGCAGCCTATCGGTAAAAACATGCCCGCGTTCGGCATCAATGCCGAGCTGCGCTTCATCCAGCGCGACAAAGGCGACATCCTTGTCGGTCGGCATGGATTCCGCGGTGCAGAGCAGCCAGCGGGCGTCGGGGGGGAGGATGCGTTCTTCGCCGGTAATTAGGCCGACATGCTTTGCGCCTTTGATGCGGACCACGCGGTCATACACTTCGCGTGCCAGAAGGCGCAGAGGAAAGCCCATGATGCCGCTGGAATGTGCACAAAGCCGCTCAACCGCGAGGTGCGTCTTTCCCGTATTGGTCGGCCCGAGAACGGCCGTGATCGCGGACTGCGCGCGTTGGCTCATCGCGATCAGATTGCCACGATCCGTCTCACGCGCAAGGGCAAATCGACCTATGTGACCAAAAGGGCAGTTCATTTCTTCCGCAATTTGGCACGGATCGGCGCTTCAAGGCTGAATGGAGCCAAACATAAGTTTGACATTAACCATTGGCGTTTACAGGAAGCGCAACGGGATCGCGGTCGGAAAGGCCTGAACAAGCTTGTTTGAACGGACAGAACATGGCTTTGGCGCGTTTGGCGCGACGATGGCGTTGTCGCTCGATCAGGCCTTGCCGGTCCCGCATGATCTGACGACATGGTCCGGGCGCATCGACCACGTCGTTGACCGTCTCCATCATCTGGATCTTGTGCCTGATCTCGGCGCCGATATCGGCACGGGCCGCTGGTTCCGTGGGCTCGCCACTTGTCTGGCCCTGTGCGGCGTCACTTTGGCGTTTGCGCCGGGCATTCATCCACTCATTGGCCGCGCGCCCGCGCCTGTTGAAGGCCGTGCTTGGGACGATAGCCGGGCACAGGCCATCGCGCCGCTCGCTTATGGCGGCAATACCGGCAAACGGATGGCCGCGAATGATCTGGTCACGCCCTTGGCTGACGCGCCGGAACGCCCGACCATCGAACTCACGACGACCATCGGACAGGGCGACGGCTTTGCCCGCGTGCTGGAACGGGCCGGCGTCGCCTCGGGCGAAGCCAACCGCGCCGCCCGGCTGGTGGCCTCGGTTGCACCGCTGTCCGGCATTGAACCGGGCACGGTGATGCCAATTGTGCTCGGCCCCCGCTCCTCGCGCAGCGTCGCCCGTCCGCTGCAATCACTGGATGTGCGCGCACGTTTTGATTTGAACGTCCGCATTTCCAATGTCGGCGGCACTCTCCAAATGGCCCAGATGCCGATCAAGGTGGACAATACCCCGCTGCGGATCGTCGGCCGCGTGGGGGACAGTCTCTATCGCTCTGCGCGCGCGGCCGGTGTCTCGGCGGGTGTCGCCCAATCCTTTATCCGCGCCATTTCCAGCAAGGTCGATTTTGACCGTGATCTGGCGTCCGATGCGCGCTTCGACATGATTGTGGAGCATCAGCGCGCAGAAACCGGCGAATCCAAAACCGGCAAGCTGATGTACATCGGCATTCATCGCGGCAATCGGGCGATCCGCATGATCCCTTGGACCATCGGCGGACGGACCGACTGGTATGATGCCGCAGGCGTCGGCCAGCGCCGCGAAGGCATGGTGCGACCGGTTGCGGCGGCGCGCATT
>CAJBSR010000525.1 GCA_903958285.1 uncultured Sphingomonadales bacterium | reverse complement strand
CTGAAGCGCCAACTCCGTCAGGGTGAGCGCTTTCCGGTAACTTTGCGCTTTCAGCGCGCCGGCAGTGTGACGGTGCAATTCGCTGTCCTGCCCGTCACTTCGACCGGGCCTATGGAAAACAGCCATGCAGGACGTTGAGCAGCAGCCAAATTCGACCGGTCTTGCGCGTCTGCGCAAGGCGCTGTGGGTGGCGGCAGGTGTGGCTGTGCTGCTCGGGCTCGTCGTGATCTACGACCGGGGCCATCCCGGTTCTGATCCGGCAAGTGAATACGCCTCCGCTTTTGGAGGCCCGTTCACTCTCACCGCGCCAGATGGTGCGACGGTCACAGAAAAGACATTGGCCGGCAAGCCCTATGCAATCTTCTTTGGCTTCACCCGCTGTCCTGACGTTTGCCCAACCAGTCTTTCCCGCATGGCGCGGCTGAGAAAACAGCTCGGGCCGGACGGGATGAAGTTCAACATCGTGTTCGTCTCGGTCGATCCCGGCCACGACAAGCCGGCGGATATTGGCAGCTATGTTGAGCTGTTTGGCACGCCAATCATCGGGCTGACCGGGACCGATGCCCAGCTTGAGCAAATCAAGAAGGGCTATGGCGTCTTTTCAGCCAAGGTGCCTCAGCCGGGCGGCGACTACACCATCGACCATACGGCTGCGATCTACCTGATGACCGCCGATGGCAAGTTCTCCGGGACTATCGACATCCATGAATCCGAAGCGACCGCGCTTGAGAAACTCAAGCGCCTGATCGCGTAAAAAACATCAAGAAATCTAGAAGGAAATATCATGAAAACATCGCTAATCGCTCTCGCGGGCGCACTTGCCGTAACCTCACCGGCCCTGGCTCAGGATGGCCAAGCGTCCCCGGGTTGGACACCAGACATTGTCGTAACCGGCACCCGAGACGGTTACGATGCTCCGGCCGCGGTTTCGGGAACACGCGTGGCAACACCTGTTGAAAAGGTTCCGCAGTCCATCCAGTCTCTGACGCGCCAACTGATCGAGGATCAGGATCTTCAAAACCTGACCGATGCTCTTGTCAACGTCTCTGGCGTGGCGCCGACCAGCCAGGCCCAGGCAGTCCTGCAACCTACCTTGGTGCGGGGCTTTAAGGTCAATTACTTTGTTGATGGCATTCCGACCTATCAACTGCCTGAGGGCGCTGCCGACCCTGCCACTCTCGTCTTCGTTGATCGGATCGAAGTCGCTAAAGGGCCTACGTCAACGCTTTATGGCGGTGGTGCCGGCGCACCACTTTCAGGGCTCGTCAATCTGGTGTCGCGGGATCCTTCGACCACCAACCTGTCAGCCAATGCCGGGCTGCGTGCGGGCAGCTTCAACACTTGGGGCGGCGATGCCGATGTTAATCTGCCGCTTGGTGATGCCGTCGGCTTCAGGATTTCGGGTATGGTCGAAAGCTCGGACAGCTTCATTGACTTTGTGACAATGGATCGCTTCGGCATCTTCCCGAGCCTGCTGGTCAAGCTTGGGTCGGACACCAAGCTTGTGGTTCGCGGTCGCTACAATAAAATCGAACAAACCGAATATGCCGGACTACCGGCTGAGTTGCTCAGCCCAAGTCTAGTTATCGACCGCAACGTTTTTGCAGGCGCGCGCAACGCGCCGCGCACCTCGGTCGAAAATAAGGCCATCACAGGAACTCTGACGCACAGTTTCTCGGACCGCGTGCAGGCG
>CAJBSR010000524.1 GCA_903958285.1 uncultured Sphingomonadales bacterium | reverse complement strand
GTTCGTGTCACCGGCCTTTCGACGTCAGGCAGCCTCTGGGAAGTCAAATGCAACGCCCTGTCCGATGGCCAGCAGTTCCTGACGCTCACTGACCTGTCGGTTCAGGCCAGTGTGGCGCGGGCACATGCCGACTTTGTTGCCAATGCCAGCCATGAGCTGCGGACACCGCTTGCCGCGATCCTTGGGTATGTCGAGACCCTGAAGGATGCCAAGGCTGGCGATGACCCGACCACGCGGAACCGCTTCCTCGGGATCATCGGCAAGGAAGCCCAACGGATGCAAGGGCTGGTCGAAGATCTGATGTCGCTCTCTCGCATCGAAGCGCTGAAACATCAGCAGCCGACCGAAATGGTTGATCTGGTTGCGGTCGCGCGCCTGTGTATGGGCGAAGTGACCGAACAAGATCGCGTGACCCTTTCCACCGATGTCGAGACAGCGCCCATTTTAGGCGATCAGGGTCAGTTGGCGCAGGTCCTGCGCAACTTGGTAGAGAATGCTTTCAAATATGGGTCAGCAGACGGGCAAATCCGCATCTCGCTGGAAAAGGGACAAACCGGGTGGATTAGCGTCTCCGTCGCCGACGAAGGCGAAGGCATTGCGCCGGAACATATGCCGCGCCTCACAGAGCGCTTTTATCGGGCGGATGCAGCACGATCGCGACAGGCCGGCGGCACCGGCTTGGGCCTCTCCATCGTGAAGCATATTGTGGAGCGGCACCGGGGTCGATTCGATATCGTAAGCAGGGTCGGACAGGGCACGACGGCAACCTGCATATTTCCGCCTGCCTGAGGCGCTGTCACAGAACTGTCATTGAGTTGAAATATTGGGCTGACGACTCGAACAGGAGACTTTTCCAATGCGTTTTGTTCCTCAGCTGGCGGTTCTCGCCGTTTCATCGCTTGCGCTTACCGCTTGCGGCGGCACCGGCGGTGGCAGCACCGACAGCCGTGATTTCGTGCGCGTTGTCGGGTCTTCTACGGTTTATCCGTTCGCAACGGCCGTTGCCGAAGCGGTGTCCAAAACAGGCATTAAATCCCCCGTTATCGAATCGACGGGCACTGGATCCGGAATCAAGCTGTTCTGCGCAGGTGTGGGCACGTCGCACCCCGATATCGTGAACGCCTCTCGCCGGATGAAGGCATCGGAATATGAAAGCTGCGCCAAAAACGGCGTGAAGGACGTCGTGGAAATCCAGATCGGCCTTGATGGCATCGCCTTTGCCGAGGCATCGGGCGGCGCCAACATGAAGCTGACCCCGCTTGATGTTTACAAGGCGCTGGCCGCGACCCCGTTTGGCAAGCCGAACACAGCCAAGACTTGGGCTGATGTGAACCCCACACTTCCTGCCATTCCCATCAGCGTTTACGGTCCGCCGTCGACATCAGGCACGCGCGATGCACTGGCTGAGCTGATCCTGACCAAAGGTTGCGACACTGACCCCGCCATGAAGGCGCTGAAGGACAGCGACAAGGACAAGCACAAAGACATCTGCACCAAGGTGCGTGAAGACGGCGCTTATGTTGATGGCGGCGAAAACGACAATCTGATCGTCCAGAAGATCGCCGCCAACCCGAAGGCCATCGGCATTTTCGGCTTCAGCTTCCTTGAAGAGAATATGGATAAGTTGAAGGGCATTCCGATGGACGGCGTTGCGCCGACCTATCAGACGGTTTCGGACTTCTCTTATCCCGGCGCCCGCCCGCTCTATATTTACCTGAAGGCTGCCCATCTGAAGGCCATTAAGGGTATGAAAGAGTTTGCTGTTGAGTTCTCCAATGCCTGGGGTCCGGACGGCTATCTGAAGAAGAAGGGCATGGTCATTGCACCTGAAGATGTCCGGGCCGCCAATGCCGAAATTGCAAAAACGATGAAACCGCTCGATCCGTCGCTTCTCAAGTAAGACGGATCAGACATGACACTCCCGGCTCTTCTGGTCCTGATCGCCGGACTGGGACTGATTGGCTGGCTGGTTGCCAGAGCGAAGGCGCAACGGCTGAACACCGGCCGGAACGCCCTTCACTCTTTGCCGGGTCACCATGGCTGGTATTTAGCGCTTTGGATTATGCTTCCAGCGCTGGCTGGGGTGCTGCTGTGGGGGGCGGTCTCCCCCGGCCTCATCCACACAGCTGTTCTGGCAGACCCCGCAGCGGCCAGCCTCCCGGCGTTTGATCTTGAACGTGATGCGATCCTTTCAGAAGCCTATACGCTGGCTGAAGACCCCGGTGCGTCTGCGTTCAACCCCGGTGCGGAACAACTCGTCCCTGCCGTCATCGCCGCCAAATCGAAGTTCGGCGCCATGGGCGCAGCGCTGGCCCTCATCCTCGCCTTTGCGGGCGGCGGATTTGGATATACCCGTTTGTCGGCGTCGTTCCAGGCCCGCACAAAGGTAGAGCGCGTCGTCCTCGTTCTGCTGCTGGCCGCGTCGCTGCTTGCCGTCCTGACCACGGTCGGCATCATCGCCTCGCTGCTGTTTGAATCCGGCATATTCTTCAGCAAGGTCAGCCCCATCGAATTCATTTTCGGCACGCACTGGAGCCCGGCCAATGGCAGCTTCGGCGCGGTTCCCTTGTTCTGGGGCACGATCTTCATCGGTGCGATCATCGCGATGGTCGTTGCCATCCCGCTTGGCCTGATGAGCGCGATTTATCTGACCCAATATGCGCATCCAAACGTCCGGCGCTGGATGAAGCCGATGCTAGAAATCCTCGCGGGCATCCCGACGGTTGTTTACGGCTATTTCGCGGCGCTTACGGTTGCCCCTATGGTCCGCGATTTTGCAGTGATGATGGGCTTTGACAATCCGTCGACGGAAAGCGCGCTGGCGGCAGGTCTCGTCATGGGGATCATGATTATCCCGTTTGTGTCTTCCATGGCAGATGACAGCATCGCCGCTGTGCCGCAGGCGATGCGCGACGGGTCTCTCGCGATGGGCGCCACGCGGTCGGAAACGATCAAAAAGGTTCTCATTCCAGCCGCATTGCCGGGGATCGTTGCGGGCGTCATGCTGGCCATCAGCCGCGCTATTGGGGAAACGATGATCGTCGTGATGGCCGCTGGGGCCACCGCCAATCTATCTGCCAATCCGTTTGCAAGCATGACCACGGTCACCTTCCAGATTGTGCAACTGCTGACGGGCGATCAGGAATTTGATAGCGCCAAAACATTGTCCGCTTTTGCGCTGGGCCTCGTGCTCTTCGGCGTCACGCTCATTCTGAACATCATCGCACTGCGCGTCGTGAAGCGCTTCCGGGAGGCTTATGAGTAATCCCGCCAATAACTGGCAGTCTCCAGAAGCGGAAAAGCGCCTCGCCAAACGCTATGCATCGGAGCGGCGTTTCAAGCTGCTTGGCCTCTCCGCAGTTGGCCTTTCGATGGCCTTCCTCGTCTTTCTCATCGGCACGATGTTGATTGGCGGGCTTGGTGGCATTGACTGGGCTTTCCTGACGGGATCGGATTCGACCGAACCCGACTCCGCAGGCGTCTGGGGTGCCGTGAAGGGATCATTGCTCACGATGATCGTGACGATCGTCCTTGCCCTCCCGATGGGCGTCCTGGCAGCTGTGTATCTGGAAGAGTTCGCTCCGCGGAACCGCTGGATCGATATGGTCGAAGTTTCGATCAACAATCTGGCTGCTGTCCCGTCGATCATCTTCGGACTTCTGGGCTTGGCTGTCTTCATCAATTTCCTCGGTATGCCGCGCTCCTCGCCTCTCGTCGGGGGGATGACGCTGGCGCTGATGACCATGCCTGTCATCGTCATTGCCGGGCGCAATGCGATCAAGGCCGTTCCGCCCTCCATCCGCGATGCGGCGCTCGCCGTCGGCGCAAGCAGGGTGCAGACGGTGTTCCACCATGTGCTGCCGCTCGCGCTTCCCGGCATCCTCACGGGCGCGATCATCGGCATGGCCCGCGCGCTGGGTGAAACGGCACCACTTCTGATGATTGGCATGCGCGCCTTCGTTTCAACGCCGCCTTCCGGCATCACCGACCCAGCGACTGTTCTGCCGATGCAGATCTTTCTTTGGTCCGACGAAGTTGACCGCGCCTTTGTGCAAAACACATCGGCAGCCATTCTCGTCCTGCTGGCCTTCCTGCTCACCATGAACGGGTTTGCCATCTATCTCCGCAACAAGTTTGAAACTCGCTGGTGACCCATGTCGACTGAAACCATCAAGATCACGACCAAAAACGTCAACGTATTCTACGGGGACAAGCAGGCCATCAACGATGTCTCCATCGACATCGCGACTGAGCATGTCACTGCCTTTATCGGCCCATCGGGCTGCGGGAAGTCCACCTTCCTGCGCACGTTGAACCGGATGAATGATACGATCCCCGGCTGCAGTGTGCAGGGCAATATCGAGTTGGATGGCGTCGATATCTACAAGGGTGGCATGGACGTTGTGCAGCTGCGCGCGCGGGTCGGCATGGTCTTTCAAAAGCCGAACCCGTTCCCCAAGTCGATATACGAAAACGTGGCCTATGGCCCGCGCATTCACGGCCATGCCCCCACCAAGGCGGACATGGACGTCATCGTGGAAAAGTCGCTGCGTCGCGCTGGTCTTTGGGAAGAGGTGAAGGACCGGCTGGAAGATGCAGGCACTGCTCTGTCAGGCGGGCAGCAGCAGCGCCTGTGCATCGCGCGCGCCATCGCGGTGAGCCCGGAAGTCATCCTGATGGATGAACCCTGTTCCGCACTTGACCCGATTGCCACGGCCCGCATTGAGGAGCTGATTGACGAACTGCGCGGGCGCTATGCCATCGTCATCGTCACCCATTCCATGCAGCAGGCGGCACGTGTCTCCCAACGGACGGCCTTCTTCCACCTTGGTACCATGGTGGAATATGGCGACACATCCGACATCTTCACCAATCCGCGCGAAGTGCGCACCAAAGACTATATCACCGGTCGCTACGGTTAAGGATCAAAGGCACATGGTTGAACATACCGTCAAGGCATTCGACGACGAAATTGGCGCCCTGCGCGGCCTGATCGCTGAAATGGGCGGCCTCGCCGAAGTGGCGATCGCCCGTTCAGTCGATGCACTGGTCCGTCGCGACACCGAACTTGCCAAGGAAATCGTGAAGGCCGACGCCCGCATCGACGCACTTGAAGTCGAAGTGGACCGGCTTGCCGTGAAGATCATCGCGCTGCGTGCGCCGATGGCCGACGATCTGCGCGACGTTATCTCCGCTCTCAAGATTTCGGGCATCATCGAACGCATTGGTGACTATGCCAAGAACATCGCCAAGCGCGTGGGCGACGTCGAAGGCCGCGCCAAGATTGAGCCGCTTCTGCTTATCCCCGCCATGGCCGATATTGCACAGTCGATGGTGCGCGATGTGCTCAACGCCTTCGCCTCACGCAACTCCGCTTTGGCCGTTGAAGTGGTCGACCGGGATGCCAAGGTCGATGAATTCTATAACAGCATCTTCCGCAACCTCGTGGCGCACATGATGGAGAATCCGGCGACGATCAGTTCGGCCGCGCAACTCCTTTTTGTCGCCCGCAATCTGGAACGCGTGGGGGACCACGCCACCAACGTCGCAGAACTCGTTTATTACGCGGCCACTGGCGATTACTACCAGGACCGCGACATGCCCAGGAACGGATAAACACCATGGCGCCGACCCTTCTGATCGTTGAGGATGACCCTGCTCTGGCCGAACTTCTGGTTTGGTCGTTTGAGGCCGAAGGCTATAAGGTCCTCCAGACACCGGACGGGGAAGAAGCGCTGCTGATCGCTGCGGAAACGCCCCCGGACGCCATCATCTTGGATTGGATGATTGAACAGCTCTCCGGCATCGAAGTCTGCCGCCGCCTGCGCCGCCATCCGGAACTTGCATCAGTGCCGATCATCATGCTCACCGCCCGTGGCGAAGAGGAAGATCGCATTCGCGGCCTTGAAACCGGGGCCGATGACTATGTCACGAAGCCATTTTCTCCCCGCGAACTCATCGCGCGCCTTGCCGCTGTCATGCGCAGGACACGCCCGGCGCTGGCCGGTCAGACGATGCGCATTGAAGATCTGGAGCTTGACCCTGTGGCCCACCGCGTCCGCCGCGACGGGAAAGAAATCGCCCTTGGCCCGACTGAGTTTCGGCTTCTCCAGCATTTCATGGAACGGCCAGGCAGGGTTTTGTCCCGCGGGCAGCTTGTCACCGGCGTATGGGGGCATGACAGCGACATTGAGGAACGCACCGTCGATGTTCAGGTTAAGCGTCTGCGCGCCGCCATCAACAGCACAGGCGGGCGGGATATGATCCGCACCGTGCGCAGCGCGGGCTACTCGCTGGGCTGATCGGGCACGAACCGGAATTCTAGCCGGCTCGATTCAAACGCCTTGATGGTTTCTTCAGAGACAGGAACCTGACCGTCTAGCATCAGCATGGATAGGCCGTGGACCTGTGCCCAGGACATCAACATGCCAAACAGGACGCCTTCTTCCCCTGCCTCTTTCGGCACGAGCGAGATGATGTTGTCGCGCAACATCTGGATGCCGACCTGATCGTCGGAAAAGTCGGAACTGAAAAAGCCGCCGGGTGGCATGTTGGCCATCATGATCCGGAACAGCACAGGGTTGGCCACGGCATAGCGAATATAGGCCCCGCCTGTCGCGGCAAAGCCTTTGCGCCCGCCGCCTGCCGCCTTCATGGCCTGCGCCTGTGCCTGCGCCAGTTCAAGCGCGCCCCGAATGCACAATTCCTTCAAAAGTGCGGCCTTATCGGGGAAATGCCGATAGACAGCCGTGGGGCTGACGCCGACACGTCGCGCCACTTCACGCAGGGAAAGCGTTTCTGCACTCCCACTTTTCAGCAGGTCGAGACCTGCGTCGAGCAGCGCCGCGCGCAGGTCCCCATGATGGTACCCGCGGCTCGGCGCAGTCATGTTGACACTGTTAGCATTGTCGGACATGTTATCACTGTAAACATAATGCGAATCGTCGTCAAAGGCGAAAGGAATAAAAATGGCCAGCGCTGTGGAATCCGCAATCCGGTCCTTCGTGACCAAAGGGGTCATGTCCATTGCGGAGTTCAACCGCGACAGGTTGAAAGAACCGGCAGCGCCGCATCCCTTTCTGACCGGGGTCCACACCCCGATGCCCGACGAACGAACCCTGACGGACCTCACCGTCACAGGCGCGATCCCCACAGATTTGGACGGGCGCTATATCCGTATCGGACCCAATCCGGCCGCGCCGCCAGATCCGGCCAGCTATCATTGGTTCTTGGGTGACGGAATGGTGCACGGCGTGCGCCTGCGCGACGGCAAGGCCGAATGGTACCGCAACCGCTGGATCAAAAGCACGGCAGTCACGAACACGCTGGGCCTTCCCCTCGCGCCAGGCCCGCGCAGTGGGCTTGGTGATTCGATCAACACCAACGTCCTTGGCCACGCCGGATCAATCTGGGCACTGGTCGAGGCGGGCGCCTATCCCGCGCGCCTTGACGAAAACCTAGAAACTGTCGCCCATGATCCGTTTGACGGGTCCCTCAAGGGCAGCTTTACAGCGCACCCACACCTCGACCCCGATACAGACGAGATGCACGCCATCTGCTACGAAGGCACAGACCAGAACCGCATTCGTCATGTTGTTGTTGGCAAAGATGGGCGTGTCCGCCGCGAAGAACCGATCCAAGTGCAGCATGGCCCTTCGATCCATGATTGCATGATCACCGCGAATTACGTCATCATCCTCGATCTGCCGGTCACTTTCTCCATGAAGCGACTGCTGTCCGGTTATAAGTTTCCCTATGCGTGGAACCCGGCCCATCAGGCCCGCGTGGGACTGCTCCCGCGTGAGGGCACAAATGACGATGTCATCTGGTGTGACGTGGACCCCTGCTATGTCTTCCACCCCAGCAATGCGTATGAGACGGCTGAGGGCAAGGTTATCCTTGATGTCTGTGCCCATCGCACGATGTTCGCAGAGAGCACACAAGGCCCGGATTCAGACGCTTGCCCACTGGAGCGCTGGTCAATTGACCCCGCCTCAAAGTCGGTTGTCCGCAAAGTCCTCGACAAAGACGCTCAGGAATTCCCCCGCCCCAATGAGCGGATGATCGGCAAGCCCTATCGCTACACCTATACGCTGGCTTTGCCGGAAGGGCGGGACCCCGCCTTCGTCAGCAGCACGCGCATCTTCAAGCAGGATTTGGTGGACCGCGCCCGCGAAGTCCATGATTTCGGTGTGGGTCATATTCCGGGTGAATTTGTCTTCATCCCCCGCGCCGGCGGGACGGAAGAAGATGATGGCTGGCTGATCGGTTACGTGATCGACACAGCCACAGATACGACCGATCTCGTCATTATCGACGCCCGCAATTTTGAAGGGCCACCGGTCGCCGCCATCCATATCCCCCACCG
>CAJBSR010000523.1 GCA_903958285.1 uncultured Sphingomonadales bacterium | reverse complement strand
TGAACATAGCGGCGGCCAGCACTTCCCCGTCGGGCTTGGCGCGCAAATTTATTATTCCGAAGGCATCGAAAAACTCGCTTCCAATATTGAGGAAGTGCGCCCGACGCTGATGGTCGTCGTGCCGCGCCTGTTTGAAGTGCTGCGCGCCCGCATCCTCAAGCAGATGGAGAAGCAGGGCAAGGTCGTCCAACACCTGCTCAACCGCGCGCTCAGCCTCGGCGCGAAGGACCTGTCCGGCGGCCTGCCCATCTGGGACCGACCGATGGATTTCCTCCTCAATCGAACCTTACGCCCAAAGATCCAGCAGCGCTTTGGCGGACGGCTGAAGGCGATGGTCTCAGGCGGTGCGCCGCTCAACCCTGAAATTGGCGTCTTCTTCCACGCCGTCGGCCTCACCATGCTGCAAGGCTATGGCCAGACCGAGGCCGCACCGGTCATTTCCTGCAACCGGCCCAAGGTCGGCTTGAAGATGGACACCGTTGGCCCGCCGCTCAAAAACGTCGAGGTCAAGATCGCCGATGACGGCGAAATCCTTGTCCGCGGCGAACTCGTCATGCACGGTTATTGGCGCAACGAGGCGGAAACCGCGCGCGCCATCCAAAATGGCTGGCTCCATACCGGCGACATTGGCGAGATTGATGAGAAAGGCCGCATCAAAATCACCGACCGCAAGAAGGACATCATCGTCAACGACAAGGGCGAAAATGTCTCTCCGCAAAAGGTGGAAGGCATGCTCACGCTCCAGCCCGAGATTTTTCAGGCCATGGTCTCCGGTGACAAGCGCCCGCACCTTGTCGGCCTGATCATCCCCGATCCTGAATGGGCGATTGAATGGGCGCAGACCAATGGCGAGCCTTATGACCTAAAGGCGCTCTGCGATCTCCCCGCTTTCCGCACCGCCATCATGGCCGCGGTGGACCGGGTGAACACGCAGGTCGCGACCACCGAGAAGGTCCGCAAGATCACCCTGACACCCGATGCGTTTACGACTGACAATGAAATGCTGACGCCGAGTTTGAAGATTAGGCGGCACATGATCCGGCAGGTTTACGGCGAGCGGATCGACGGGTTGTACAAGGGGTAGGGGTTACTCGTGCAATGACGCGGAGACCCGCCACGTCGCCCCGTGCTTGACACGGGGCCGGGCTAACCTCCGCCAGTTTCCGCCCCTTGGTTGCCAGTGACGACAGCTCCCGAAGGTTCAGCAATTTGGGTATCTTGCCAAATGGCAAAGTGCACGGAAAGCCAAGCCCCGTATCAAGCACGGGGCGACGTAAAGGCATTTGTGATGCGTTGCCCCCCACTCACTTCCGATACGGCACAAACTCCCCAATCACGCATGATCCCGTCTGGAAGCCCGCCCGCAAATCCGCCGTGCGCGCGATGTCGCCTTGGCAGAGGCGGCTGGAGAATTGGTGGGTGACGAGGGCGTCGCCGCGTTTGATGTCATCACAGGACCCGCTGGTTTCTGTCCGCCAGATGAGTTTGCGGCTGGCGCGGAAAAGGAGGGTGGTTTCGCCATAAGCTTCCGGCCCCTGCAGGTCGCGGTTGTCGACGCAGTTGACAGGCTTGCCGGCGGTGTAGCCCGCCAGCGTCTCTTCCAGCTTTGCCGCGTCGCGCGCTTGGGCGCGGAGTTGGGACTGGGTGGGGGGCGTGTCCGCGCATCCGGCAACGAGTGCGAAGAGCGGGAGCGCAATCAGCATTTTCGACATGGGTCTTCTCCTGACGGCAGTTAATGGCATGAAACTGCCCCCGTCTACCTGAACGCATCCTTAGCCGCGCGGCGCTCGGCGAGTTCGGCGGCATCCTTGGCGCGCATGAACGGGTTGGTCGCGCGTTCGAGCGCAATCGTGGTCGGCACTGTTGGTTCCCCGTTGGTGCGCGCCGCATCCACCTGCGCCATGCGCGCGGCGATGTCGGCATTGTCGGGTTCAGCGACGAGCGCATAGCGGCCGTTCGACTGCGTATATTCATGCGCGCAGTAGACGACCGTCTCCGGCGGCAGCGCGCCGAGCGTCTGCATATTGGCGAACATCTGTTCCGCTGTGCCTTCAAACAGGCGGCCACAGCCCATGGCGAAGAGCGTATCGCCGACGAAGACGACCTGCTCCGTGGGCAGGTGCAGCGCGATATGGCCTGCGGTGTGCGCGGGCACGTCGATCACCTGCGCCGTGGTCGCGCCCAGCGTCACGACATCGCCGCCGGTCACCTGCACGTCGAGCGTGGGGATGCGTTCGGCCTCTGCCGCAGGGCCGGTGATCGTGCAGCCGGTCGCGGCCTTGATCTCCGCATTGCCGCCCGTGTGGTCGGGGTGCCAGTGCGTGTTCCAGATCTGCGTGATCGTCCAGCCACGCTCGGCAGCGGCGGCCAGCACCGGTTCGGCGACAGCGGGGTCGATCACCGCTGTTTCGCCTGAGGCGGCGTCATGGGCCAGCCAGACGTAATTGTCCGACAGAACGGGGATGCGGGCGACGTCGATCGGCATGGCCTTACCACTTGCCCGTGTTGGGCATCGACGCCCAAGGTTCAGCCACAGGCAGCGCGTCACCATGCTGGAGCAGTTCGACCGAGATGTTGTCGGGGGAGCGGACAAACGCCATGCGCCCATCGCGCGGCGGGCGGTTGATGGTGACACCGGCGTCGGCCAGACGCTGACAGGTCTCATAAATGTCGGACACGGCATAAGCGAGATGGCCGAAATTGCGGCCCTCATCATAGCCTGCCTCGCCCCAATTGTGTGTCAGTTCCACCTGCGCCTCTTCGTCACCGGGGGCGGCTAGGAAGATGAGGGTGAACTTGCCCGCGTCGTTCGACATGCGCTTCAATTCCTTGAGGCCGAGCAACTCAAAGAATTTGATCGTTGCATCCGGATCAGAAACGCGGATCATCGTGTGAAGGTATTTGATCACCTAAAACTCCGTTCATCGATAAAAAGAAACGCTTCATCGGGCGTTCATCGAAAGGTCGTCACAAAATAGGCCGACACTCAAAGCTGGGAAAGCACTTATGTCAGACATTGAAGCACCACGCGAAATTCTCCGTAAGCCTGTCGTGATCGCTGCCGGCGTTTTGGCGGTCGGCGTGATCCTCGGCGGCTATCTGCTGGGCGATGGGCTGAAGCG
>CAJBSR010000522.1 GCA_903958285.1 uncultured Sphingomonadales bacterium | reverse complement strand
GCCACCTTGGTCATTCAGCGTCTAAGGTGTCGCCCGACAGGCTCAGGGTGATCTCTCAGAAGTTTCGGCAGAGTCTCTACGTCGCATCGCCGTGCGGGATGCAGCCAGTTTGACAACAATCTGACAATTGCGTCGCCAAAACGGATGCAAAACTCGGGAAACCCGAGAGAATTTGTTAAGCCACACCCCTCTAACGTTCCGAAATGGACACGACACCACACGCACGCGGTGGGTGACAGGAACGGATGGGACAATCGCGCATGACGGCGCCCATAAGAACAGGACCGGACGGCCAAATCTCAGCAAGTAGCGTCAACCGCCTTGCTTTACCGCCTGTCCCTGAAGATTTTGGCCTTCCGTCTTCGCCCGACCGGCGTCAGGCGCGGCGGGCGATGACGGTGCTTCGCGTCGCCAAGCTTGAGTTCGGCGACACAGAAGACCTCGCAATCGTCCGCAACGTGTCGGAAGGCGGCATCTGCCTGTTCACCGATCAGGAATTCGAAATCGGGGCCCCCGTCAGCATTTCTCTTATCGAGGACATCGACATCCAAGGCCGCGTCGTCTGGGCGCGCGACCGTTTCATTGGTGTCGCCTTCGATGAGGAGATTCCCGTCAATGACCTTCTTGCCCGTCCCCAGATGTTGCACGATGGCAGGCGTGCCCGCTTCCCCCGTCTGTCTGTCGACGCGCGGGTGGAGATCAGCATGAACAATCAGACGACTGACGCCCGTGTTCGCGATGTTTCCCACAAAGGCGCAAAACTGCTCTTCCGAGATCCCGTTGAGCGCGCCACCCAAGGTCTTGTCGTTATCATTGATGAAAGCACCCGTCTCGAAGCCATGATCCGTTGGCAACGCGGCGCGTCAGCGGGCATCGAGTTTGTTAAGCCCATCAGCCCGCAATTGCTGTCTCACCTGATCAGCATGTGGAAGGCGCGGTAATCCGACTACGCCTCCATTGACCGCATCGTCACCCAGCGACCGCCCAGACTTTCTCCAAACGGCGATGTGCCGCACGGGCCCCGCGGCTCGGCGCCTCTTCCAGCGAAAACCGCGCCGTTGCCGCGGCGATCGTCGCGCTCTGATCGGCAACGCTTGTCGTTGCAGCAGACGTTTCCTCAACCAGGGCTGCATTCGCCTGTGTGATCTTGTCGATATCCGAAACGCTTTCATTGACCTGGGCGAGCGAGGCCGTCTGATGCGTTGCCGTCGCGCTGGTTTCTGTCAGAATCTTGCTGACTTCGACAACACCGCCCGCGATCCGATCAAGAACGCCGCCTGCTTCACCAACCAGACGCACCCCGTCCGAAACATGGCCTGCGCTGACCTCAATGATATGCTTGATCTCATTCGCCGCTTCCGCAGACCGCTGCGCCAAAGCGCGCACTTCGCTGGCGACGACGGAGAAGCCTTTGCCGGACTCACCTGCGCGCGCCGCCTCGACGCCTGCGTTCAGGGCCAAGAGGTTGGTCTGGAAGGCAATGCCGTCAATCAACGACACAATCTGCGTGATCTGCGAAGATGAGCTCTCAATCGCGCCCATCGCCGTGACCGCACGACCAATGACTTCCCCGCCGGTTTCGGCATCGCTCCGCGTGCGATTGACCGCGACGGAAGCGACCTGAAGCTGCTCGGCATTCTCCCGCATGCTTCCCGTCACTTGCAGCATAGCAGCCGCCGTTTCCTCAATCGTCGCGGCCTGCCGTTCGGTCCGGCTGGCAAGATCATTGGTCCCGGAGCGAATTTGTTCCATGGCCATCGACATAGAGGCAACGCCGCCCACGACAGTCGTCATCGTCGATGACAGGGCATCCATCGCGCCATTAAAGTCGCGCTCGGCCCGGGCATATTCCTGAGGCAGTCCAGACAGGCGGACAGTCAGGTTCCCCTCCGCCACTTGCGACAGCGCCTCGCTCATGCGTGCCAAAGCCCCCTCGCGCGCCTTTTCCTCGGCCTCAAAATAGGTCGAAAGCGCGATTTCCATATCGAGCAATGAGGCCTGCACCATGACCGCGACGTCTTTTGCCAAACGGCGGCGCCATGGCAGCAGCGACCAAATGCCCGGGGCAACCAACTTCTCAACGGCCGTGCCAAGGATCGTGGCATAGCTGCCCACATACCATTTGGGTTCAAGCCCGATTTTGGCATGGACATGGCCAACCTTAGTGACGCGACCAAAATAGTCTTCCGTCGGCCCTTCGGCAAAGAGCCGCAGCCAATGCTGCCTCAAAAGGTTGAGCGCACCACTGGTATGTTCAGCATCGCGGAAAACATTCGACAGACGCGGATTTCTGCCAATCTTCACGGAGAGCTTTTCGAGCGCGCTATCGAGCGGGCGCTTCAATTTTCCAGAAATTCGACGAAACCGAGACGTCTCCCCCGCCAGCTGATACTAGTCCAGGCGCGCCGTCAAGTCGGTGTTCCTGAGCGATTCCGGTCCGGTGGGAGGAGATGAACGTCCTAACGACCGGCAGATGCCAAAGTTTAGACGGAAGGGACGGCTCACCCCAATCTTTTGGAAAAGCTGCCAAAACCTACACCGCCCGACATCGACGCAAAAGCGATGCTTGTTGCTCCAAAAGTGTGAAAACCTTGCGCTTGGAGGCATTTTTCCCCATGGGCAGCGCATTATGACGCAGAACTGGACCCCCGACAGCTGGACCGCGCACGAAGCCCGTCAGCTCCCGACCTATCCCGACGCCGCCGCCCTGAAGGGCGCGACGGACACGCTGGCCAACTTTCCGCCGCTCGTTTTTGCAGGCGAAGCGCGCAGCCTGACGGCGGATCTGGCGCAGGTAGCTGCGGGCAAGGGCTTTTTGCTTCAGGGCGGCGATTGCGCGGAAAGCTTTGCCGAATTTCACCCGAACAACATCCGCGACACCTTCAAAGTGTTGTTGCAGATGGCCGTGGTCCTCACCTTTTCGTCCAAGCTGCCGACCGTCAAGGTGGGCCGCATGGCAGGCCAATTCGCCAAGCCGCGCTCGGCCGATATGGAAGAAATCGATGGCGTGACGCTGCCCTCCTATCGTGGGGACATCATCAACGACATCACGTTCGATGAAGCTGGCCGCATCCCGGATCCGGACCGCATGTTGCGTGCTTATTCGCAATCAGCCGCCACGCTCAATCTTCTCCGTGCGTTTGCGCAGGGCGGTTATGCGAACCTGCATCAGGTCAACGCCTGGACGCATGATTTCATGGGCCGTTCGCCCTGGGCCAAGAAGTTCAAGGACGTGGCTGACCGCATCGGCGAAGCGCTCGACTTCATGGCGGCGTGCGGCATCGACCCCGATACCGTGCCGCAGTTGAAGGGCACGAGCTTCTACACCAGCCATGAGGCGCTGCTGCTGCCTTATGAGCAGGCGTTGACGCGGCAGGATTCCCTGACAGGCGATTGGTACGACACGTCCGCCCATATGCTGTGGATTGGTGACCGGACCCGCTTTGTCGGATCATCCCACGTCGAATATCTGCGCGGCATCGGCAACCCAATTGGCATGAAGTGCGGCCCGAGCCTTGAGCCGGACGCGCTGCTCCGACTGCTCGACACGCTCAACCCGAACCGTGTTGCCGGGCGCATGACGCTGATCACGCGCTACGGCCATGACAAGATCGAAGCGCATCTGCCCGCCCTCGTCCGCGCGGTGAAGGCAGAAGGCCATCCGGTTGTCTGGTCGTGTGACCCGATGCACGGCAATGTCGTGAAGGCGAGCAACGGTTATAAGACCCGCCCGTTTGAACGCATCCTTGCCGAAGTGCGCGGCTTCTTTGCCGTCCACCGTGCAGAAGGCACGCACGGCGGCGGCATCCATATCGAAATGACCGGCCAAAACGTCACCGAATGCACCGGTGGCGCGATGGACGTGACGATGATGGATCTCGCCGACCGCTACCACACGCATTGCGACCCGCGCCTCAATGCCGGCCAGTCGCTTGAACTCGCCTTCCTGCTCGCAGAAATGTTGAATGAGGAATTGCGGACGCGGGGCGCAACCAGCGCCGCTGCCTAACCCCCAAAAGAAAACGGCGTCGGGGACTGGGGGAGTGTCGCCGACGCCGCGATCTACATGCCACCCTGGGAAAAGGCGGCTGGTGCGACCCAATAAAGCGGGTATATCGCCCGCCTATTGACGCGCCGATGGCCGCCAAATTAACCCTTTGTCATGTTGAAACGCGCTCAGGCGTCGACCGAAAACAGCGTGGTTCCGCGATATTTTTCCAAATAGGGCTCGAACAGCGGGCAGATGGAAAAAGTGCCATCCGCCATCGCAATGTCGGCCATGCCATCGACCTTGAAGGTCGCAATCTTCTCCTCGCGCGGCGGCGCACCGTTCTTGGTGATCGGCACAGCATCCAGATACACCAGATCCCGCCGTGTATAGAGAATGTGCGGCGCGAGGATGAACGCGGTGCCGTTATAGGTGGAGGAAAGCACGCGCTTGGTG
>CAJBSR010000521.1 GCA_903958285.1 uncultured Sphingomonadales bacterium | reverse complement strand
TTTTTTAGATAAAACCGACACAATGTCCCGATAAGGCACATGTTTTCAAGCGGTGGCCAGCCCAAATCTACCAGCCGTTCTGTCCTAAACATCTTCTACTTCAATCCGTTATCACTTGCTGGTGGGCATGGGTGCGATGTAGGCCCGTGGGCTGCCATGCATTCGTGAAAAGGGACAGAAGATGAATTTCCTGAAATTTGGCGCTGCCGTTATGCTCGCCGCATCGCCCGCTTTTGCATCAGGTGATGCGCATTGGACGTATGGTGGCCCCGGCGGACCGGAACATTGGGGTGATTTGAAGCCTGAGTTTGCCACCTGCCGCACCGGTAAGATGCAGTCGCCGATTGATCTGGCGCAGGCAAACACAGCCGGCCAGATTCCCGTCCGCGCGGATTATAAGGCCGCGCCGCTCACCATTTTGAACAACGGCCACACGGTGCAGGTCAACTTCCCCACCGGGTCTTCAATGACGAGCGCGGGCCGTGAATTTTACCTTGTGCAGGTTCATTTCCACACGCCTTCAGAAGAAGCCATTAACGGCAAGCGTTTCCCCATGGTCGCGCACTTCGTGCACAAGGATGCCAACGGGGCGCTTGGCGTTCTCGGCGTTCTGTATGAAGAAGGCGCCGCCAATAGCGAACTCGCAAAGATCATCGCCGCGGCACCAAAGCATGAAAAGGCGGCAGCACCTGTCGCTGGCGTGACGATCAACCCGGCGGATCTCATTCCCTCAACGTTGAACGTCTATCGCTTCCAAGGCTCGCTAACGACGCCGCCGTGCAGCGAAGGCGTGAACTGGCATGTGGCGCAGTCGACGGTCACGGCCAGTGCGGATCAGTTGCGCGCCATGGCCACAATTATGGGCAACAACGCCCGCCCGCTTCAGGCGCTTAACGGACGTCTGGTTGTCGCTCCGGCGAACTAAGTCCTAATTGCCAAACAAATCCTTGAGAACCTTGCCCACAGCCTTGCGCTGTGTGGCAGGGGCCTCGTAGCCAATCTGCATCGCTGACACTGTGATCCCATTTTGGATGGCCACGGATTCATCGTTCTTCTGGTCAGGCGTCGGCTTTTTCGTTGCAGGGCCGATGGCGACGCCGGGAAGCCCCGACCGACCAAGGTTGGTCACAAACGTCGCGTCATACAAATCATAGGACCCGATCTGCGTCATCACCCATGACGCGCCCTCGAGCTTATCTGGAAAATTGACGTTCAGCGTGATGCCCCGGGGGATCATGCGGCCGCCCTTTTCGCCCCTTTCCAGAGCCGTCAGCAACGTTGTGGTAAGACCAGCAACTACCTTTGACGCTGGATTGGCCAACGTCGCGTTATCGACCGTCCCCATCCCTGCACTCAGCGCGATCGCCGGAATGCCTCGGACTGCTGCATACTGGACATTACTAACCGTGCCGGAACTGATCACAATATGGCCAACATTCTGCCCTTCATTAGGACCGGACAAGACGAGATCAGGCGCCTTGCCCCATCGGGCCTTCGCCAGCACATCGATGCCGTAAAGCGTGGCCATGACCGGCGTGCCGTCGACATAATGCCAATCCGCGCCAAAGCCTGCGCGGGTCATCGGTCCGGCGCCGGGATCTCCAGCCTTTGCCGCGCCATTAAGGCAGTCCGCTGCCAAAGGCCCCAAGGGACGCATGAATTTGACGGCGGCGCCCATTCCACTCTGCCCGGTACACGGGACAGAGACGATCACGTCATGCCCTTCCGCTTTTAGTTCTTCGTAAAGCGCCTTCACATTGCTTGTGAGACCATCGTCATTGGTAAGCACAATGTTCTTTGCGAACGCGGTTTGTGTGCACAGCACCGCCGTCAAAGTGGCGGTCC
>CAJBSR010000520.1 GCA_903958285.1 uncultured Sphingomonadales bacterium | reverse complement strand
GTACCGTGCAGAAAACTGAACTAGTATGAATTACGCATTGTTGCCGTTGTATCGATGGCGATGCGAAGTGACGGAGCGCCCCTGATTCGTAGGCCCGGGCATCGCCCGTCTTACCTAGACCCGATCTTTTGAAGGACACGCATGTCAGACAGTCTCCAAAAATGGGTGGGCCGAAACCGCCCGCCCCGCGTTCAGATCACCTATGACGTGGAAATCGGCGATGCCGTCGAGAAAAAGGAATTGCCGCTCGTGGTCGGTCTGCTCGCCGATCTGTCCGGCCAGCCCCTGGAGCCGCCGCCCAAACTGAAGGACCGGCGTTTCGTGGAGATCGATCGCGACAACTTCAACCAGGTGATGACCAAGATCGCGCCGCGCCTGGACCTGTCGGTGCCCGACACCCTCAAGGGCGAGGGCAATCTGAAGGTCGAATTGAAGTTCAACGACTTCGATCAATTTCACCCTGAGGCGATCGCGCGCCAGATCCCGCGTCTGGCCAAGCTGCTCGAGGCGCGCCAGCAGCTACGTGACCTGCTGGCCAAGCTCGATGGCAACGACGAGCTCGACGCCCTGCTGGAAAACATCCTGCAAAACACCGAAGACCTCAAGTCGCTCAAGGGCGCCGAGGAAGCCGCCGCTGCGCCGGCCTGATCTGTCTCCGATCCAACGCATCAAAGGTTTACGCCATGTCCACTGAAACCGAAGCCGCCGCGGGTGGTGCTGCCACCGCCACCGAGGAACTGAGTCTCCTGGATCGCATCGTCCAGGAGGGAAAGATGGCCGTCGAGCCATCGCAAAGCGATTACGCCAAGAAGCTGCTGGGGCAGTTCGCCACCCAGATCCTTGACGAAGGCATGAAGACCGCACCCGACAAAGGGGTGGTCGCCATGATCAACGAGCGTGTCGCCGACATCGACAAGATCCTCAGCGATCAACTCAATGCCATCTTGCACCACGGCGATTTCCAGGCGCTGGAGGCGTCCTGGCGCGGGCTGCATGACATGGTCTTTGGCACCGAGACCGGGCCTCAGCTGAAGCTGCGGCTGCTGAACGCGTCAAAGAAGGAATTGCTCAAGGACCTGGAGACCGCCGTCGACTACGACATGAGTGTGTTGTTCAAGAAGGTCTACGAGGAGGAGTACGGCACCTTCGGTGGCAACCCCTACTCGCTGCTGATTGGCGATTACACCTTCGGCAGGCACCCGCAGGACATCGCGCTGTTGCAGCGGATCTCCAAGGTGGCTGCCGTGGCCCACGCGCCCTTTATTGCGGCGGCCAGTCCTTCGATGTTCGGTATGAGCAGCTTCACCGAGCTGGGGATGCCACGCGATATGTCCAAAATTTTCGACAGCGCCGAGCTCACCACCTGGCGCGGCTTTCGCGACTCAGAGGATTCGCGCTATGTGTCCCTGGTGCTGCCTCGTTATGCCGCGCGCCTGCCTTATGGCGCCGCAACGAATCCGGTGGAGAGCTTCGGGTTTGAAGAGGACGTGGACGGCAAGGATCACAGCAAGTACCTGTGGGCCAATGCGGCTTATCAGATGGGTCTGCGCATCACCGACGCCTTCGCCAAGTACAACTGGACGACCGCGATTCGCGGCGTGGAAGGCGGCGGCAAGGTGGAAAACATGACGGCCCACACCTTCCAGACCGACGAGGGCGATGTGGCGCTCAAGTGCCCCACGGAGGTGACGATCACGGACCGTCGCGAAAAGGAGCTCAATGACCTGGGCTTCATCG
>CAJBSR010000519.1 GCA_903958285.1 uncultured Sphingomonadales bacterium | reverse complement strand
TTCCGAGGGCTACGATCGACCGTATCGACGCCGTGTCGACATCGCTCAGCCGATCGAGCAGCGCGGCATGGGCGATGAGCAGCGTCGCATCCGAATTGGCCAAGACATGCTCAAGGATCGCGCCGCGATAGGCAGTATTAAAGGGGACGAAAACTGCCCCCAGATAATTGATCGCGTAAAAGGTAACCAACGCCTCGCGGCCATTCTGCATCCAGACTGCGACATGCTCGCCCCGCTTGACGCCCAGCTTCTGGAGGCCAGCCGCTTTGGTAACAACGAGGTCGCGCAGTTCCGCATAGGTCCAGCTGCTGCCATCTTCAAAAACGGCGTACACGGCGTCAGGCTGCTTGTCCGCCCAATCGTCAACCAAGTAGCGCAGCACGCAAATGCGCCGATCCAGAACGCGCGGGTCGTGATGATTGAGATCAGCCACGTTGGGCTCCTGCTGGTTGAACCATTTTCATGACGGTAGAGATCGCATCCATGACGACCTCCGTTGCCGACCAACGGCCGCCATCGTGATACCAAAGGGCAATCCAGCTCAGCAGGCCGCTAATCCAGATCGCCGCCCGTGAAGGGTGTTGGATATCAAATTCACCGGTCCGCTTCCCTTTGGCGAGAAGATCACTGAGTTGAAGATCGAATTTGTGGCGCAGATCGCGGATGCGCCTTGCGTCTTCAGGGTCGAGGCTTTTCTCTTCGCGCAGATAGACGCTGATATAGCGTTGGTTCTCAATGATGATGCGGGCCACGCGTTCAACGACGACCTTCAACTGTTCGGTGGCCGTGCCTTCGACGGCCAGCGCGTCTTCCAGTACGTTCAAGGACAGCTGGATGCCGGTCTGGCAGATCTCATAAAGCAGCTCCCCCTTATTCTTATAATAGGAATAGATGAACGGCTTTGTGACGTGCAGCTGTTCGGCCACGGCATCGAGCGCCGTGGCCTCATATCCCTTTTCGAAGAACAAATGGCTGGCTTCTTCAAGAATTCGGCGCCGCTTATAGGCTGTGATCTCGTTCTTCAGAGCGGTCGAGCCGCGCTTGCCTTTTACCTTATCCAACAGGCGTGCCTTTCCAACATATGCCGGGCAGTTATCTTAGCCCATCGCCGTTCGGAGAATACCCATAACATCGCTTGGGGTTGCGATGGTCCGAGGGTTGGTGCGTCCCCAGATGTCTTCCAGCGTATATTCAGACACAAGCTGTAACTGATCTTCCCGCACGCCGACGTCCTTCAATGTACGCGGCATACCGAGGCCCCGGATGAGCGCATCAAGCAATTCCGACGCGGGACGGCTCGCATCACCCAGGCAAGCGCTGATCCGCTTTTGCCGCTCTCCATTGACCGAGGCGTTGAACGCCTGAACATAAGGCGACATCACGCACGACGTATAGCCATGGGGAACGTCACACGTCCCACCAAGGACATGGCCGATTGCGTGGCTGGCCCCCATCGGCACGCCGCCTATGATCGGGATCATCGATTGCCATGCGCCGATCTGACATTTCAGGCGGGCGTCGAGATCGGTCGGGTCCGCTTTCACGCGCGGCAGGCCGTCCGCCAACAGGCGCAACGCGCTGTCCGCGATACCGTCGCAGAAATCATTCGACAGGAAGGATGCGAGCGTTTCCGTCGCATGGTCGACCGAGCGCACACCTGTCGACAGCCAAAGCCATTCGGGTGTGTGCACCGTGATGGCCGGGTCCAGAACGACACATACGGGCACCATATCGCGCTGCGTATAGGGCTGCTTTTGCTTGATGCTCTCATCGGTTGCGCCAGACAGAGGATTGAACTCCCCCCCGGACAATGTCGTGGGCACACAGATGGCCCGGACATCAGGGCCGTCGAAGACCGGAGAGATGACCGTGCCGTCCTCTTCCACGCGGACGCGGTAGTCGTCGAACTGCGCGACCGAGGTGATATTGTGCTTGAGGCAGATCAGAAGGATCTTGCCGGCATCGGTGACAGACCCGCCCCCGACAGTAACCACCAGATCGGCTCCCGCTTCCCGCGCCCGGTTCGCTGCTGTCAGAACATCCCCGCGCGGGGCATGGGGCTGGATGCCATCATGCGTCGCTGCGTGTCGGTCGCCCAGCGCGGCTTCGATCTTGCGGATCTCGTCTGTCTGCCGATTAAGAAAGCTGCTCGCGAGAATGAAGACCCGCTTTGCCCCCCGGTTCGTTGCCTCTTCGGCAATGGCCGCGGCCGCAGGTATGCCCAATGTGACGCGCTCGGTTGCGGTCAGTACGACCTGTGATGCAGAAACCACGCCAGCTCTCCTCAATGTCTTTTCTACTTTTACTGAGTAGTAGCAATTTTAGAGGCGTGGTCAATAATCGGACAGAGCAAATAT
>CAJBSR010000518.1 GCA_903958285.1 uncultured Sphingomonadales bacterium | reverse complement strand
GGGCTTCAGGTCAAGTTTGCGGCCCAGCTTGACCATCAGGGTCACCAGCAGAGGCACCATCAACAGCGACAAAACAATCTTGGCGGTCATTTGTCCGACCATAAGATCCGCAATCTCCCGCTCCCCATAAAAGGAGATGCTGATGAACAGGACGGTATCGAGGATTTGCGACAAAACGCTCGCCACACCGGCGCGAAGCCAGAGCATGCCGCCTTCTGGCCGGGCGAGCTTTGCAAACACATAGACATTCAGCGTTTGGGACAAGCCATAAGCGATGAGGCCTGCGAACATCATCCGCCCGCTTTGGCCAAGAATGATCGGGAATGCCTCCACCGCAGGCGGATACATGCCTTTGTCGACTGGCAAAGCCAGCACGACCTGAATGAGCAGAATTGACGTAATCAGGGGAATAAAGCCGAACCGCACCAGAGCATCGGCGCGCGCCTTTCCATAAAGCTCGGCAATGGCGCTGGACGTGATGACCAGCAGGAGGAAGGGGAAAATGCCAGCTTCAACCGCCAGCGGCCCGAGCGCGACCTGCTTTGCGCCAAGCACACCTGCAATGCAGACCATGCCGCCATAGAAGATCGAAAAAATGAACAACCCCAGCGGCATATTTAATCTTCCCCCAAAAACCTTCCTTAGTGTGACGCGGTGCGCGCGCTTGTCAAATCAGCGCGTCGGAACCGGCACTGGCCCTGAATAATCGTAAAAGCCCCGGCCGGTCTTGCGGCCGAGCCAGCCGGCCTCGACATATTTCACCAGCAGCGGCGCCGGACGGTACTTGCTGTCGCCGGTCGTGTTATAAAGCACCATCACAATATCGAGACAGGTGTCGAGACCCACAAAGTCAGCCAGTTCCAGCGGCCCCATCGGGTGGTTGAGGCCAATGCGGCAGCCCTTGTCGATATCCTGGATGTTCGCCGTGCCCTGCCCCAGAACGAACACAGCTTCGTTGATCATCGGCAGGAGGATTCGGTTTACAACGAAACCGGGCTCATCCTCTGCATAGACGATTTCCTTCTTCAGGCTGTCGCAAAAGGCGCTGACCGTCTCAACCGTTGCCTTGGATGTCGCCAGACCGGGAATGACCTCAATCAACCCCATCACAGGAACGGGATTGAAGAAGTGAATGCCGATGAAGCGCGCAGGATCAGGCGATGCCTGCGCCATGCGCGTAATGGGGATCGACGATGTGTTGGAGGCGAGGATCGCGTTATCGCGGAGGACCTTGCCCACATCGTTGAAAATCGCGCGTTTAATGTCTTCGCGTTCCGTGGCTGCTTCGATGACCAAATCTGCACTGGCGAAGGATGCGCTGCCGGCGACCGGGGTGATGCGTGAAAGAACGGTATCACGTGTTGCCGCGTCCATCTTTTCGCGATCAACCAAACGCTGCAGACCTTTGCCGACCGTCGCTTTTCCTGCCTCTGCCCGTGCGATATCCACATCCGAAAGAAGAACGTCATAGCCTGCCTGCGCGGAGACCTGCGCGATGCCCGCGCCCATCTGGCCGGCGCCAATAATGCCAATGATTTTCATGTCGAACCTCTGGGATGTCTGATTGCTGTTATTTGCGCTGCCTCTATCGACTCAATCAGGGATGGGCTAGAACAATCCCATGCTGGCATTCCACGTGCTGGCCGCGGCAGCCGCTGTGCTGCCAAAGCCCGGCGAACTGAAGAGTTTTGAAGACTGGGCCGTCGGTTGCGACAATGCCCGTCGATGCACGGCTGTATCCTTGATGGAAATGGAATCGGGCGAGAATCAGCTCACCGTCGCCATCGTTCGTGGTGGCGGTCGCCAAGATGTTCCCCGCTTGAGCATTGCAAATATCGAAGAGCGGAAATCGGGAGACCTTAGTCTGGTTGCCGATGGCACGGTCGTTATTGGTTCGGCGAGCCTCAAGAGCCAAGACGCGCCGTTTGAGCTGGATATCCCCCCAGATGCCATCGCAAAGTTAAAGGCGGCCAAAACTGTCGAACTTCGAGACGCAGCGGGTGTTTCTCTAGGTGGCGCATCGTTGCGAGGCGTGGTTGCCGCTCTGCTCTACATGGATGACCGTCAGGGTCGTGCAAAGTCGGAGACGGCGCTGATTGCCATTGGAAATCGCCCGGCAACCGCGTTGCCTGCTCCGTCTCCTATTCCTGTCATCCCCAGCAAATCTCGTCCGAACGGGCCACGCTTCAAATTGTCCGCGAAGGACATTGCAGCCCTTCAGGCGCGCATTTCGTGCGATACTGAACCGGGCGTTTCGGATGGCCATGAGGCCTATCTGCTTAATGGTTCGACATGGCTCGCCTTGGTCCCCTGCGGGTCAGGCGCATACAACTTCATGTCGGTGCCCGTGCTGGTCAACCGCAGCATCGGACGGCGAATGAAGATTGCTGCATTCGATTTCGCCCCCG
>CAJBSR010000517.1 GCA_903958285.1 uncultured Sphingomonadales bacterium | reverse complement strand
TCGTCATCCTGAACTTGTTTTAGGATAACAGCGTGGAGCATCTGAACCGCCCAATATGAGCCACCAGCCGGTTATGCTGAACCAAGTTCAGCATGACGAAAAAGGGGGAGGGGCGGCACCAATCCCCAACCCCGTTCGTGTCGAGCGACGTCGAGACACCGTCCTTCTTCCGGGTAAGGCAATCCAAAGGAAGGGCAGGGCTTCGACAAGCTCAGCCCAAACGGAGAGGGGAAATCCCTACGCGCCGCCGCGTGAATGAGCGCCCGCTCCCCAACCGAGTCGCCCCCAAACACCCCGCCGCCACGCCCGAAAAAGGTGGAAAATCCCCCGCGTGCGCTTCGCCCAGCGAAAGGTGCGGAAGTGGAGGAAGTTGAGGGCCTCAAGCCGCTGAAATCCATTCCGCGCTGGTGGAAAGGGGCAACTTCCACGCGCCCACGCTGTCCAACTTCAGACGTGCAAAATGACGGGGCGGGCGCGGCCATAAATCCACCTTTTCTGCGGGAGAGCGGGCAGTGTGGCATAGTTTGGGGGCTGTAGGACAGGGGAAAGTGTGGGGGCATCTTCACTGCCCGTAGTACTTCAATAAGATTCCGAAATGCACGTGAATTGTTGCGGTTCTCCAGAAAACTACCCCAATTGTCTAAGACAACCTTTCTGGATCAGGCTCGAATCAAAAATTTTCCAGATACAATTCGTATTGCATCCAGAATGCGGGGGTTTACTTGTAGGAAATACTGTGCGCTAAACATTGAAAAGGAAGCTCTCTGTGGCGACCAAAAATACTACTGTCCAATACCGTCAATTGAAGCAGGGCAGCCTTGGTGAGGGAGCGAACCTCAAGGATATGCTTGTTGATATCCTTAAGCGGCGAAGGTGGGACACTAACGCCAAGCACCGCATCTTGGATTTGGATCAGGATCAAAGCTTTGTAATCCTCAACAAAATTTCTGATCCTGGCACTTGGGACGGACCAGTGTTTTCTGGTCAACTGATCCAATTGCAAGAGGGGTCAGACGTCCATGCTATTACCCAATCGCTCGATGAAGATACCGCCGAGTTTGTGCTTCAAAGTCTCAATGTTGGGGAACAAGCCCGAGTGTTGAAGGGGGCGCTCTATTTTGCGGTAGTTGGGAATCATATCGGCTTGATTGAGGGGCAGCAGGTCCGCGGACGGACTCTCGAGCGATATCTGACCGCGCTTTTCCAGAAAGCTGATGAGCTTGATCCAGGGGATGCCGTTATTTTGAACAGCAAGTTCATGGCCGGAGACGGCAAGGAACTTGATGAATCGGCTGAGATTACTGTTGCGGCAAAACCCAACGAAGGTCGGGCGCGGTTAGAGCGGGAACAACCAGAGGGAGTGGTCGAGCGTGAAGCAGGGAGTGCGCGAGATAGTGGGTCTACGGTCTTCGATGTTTTGAAGCTCCTTGGGTGGTCGCCTGAAGCCATCGCGAAGTTGGAAGCGGAGGTTCCTGATGACGGCGTGATTGAAGGCTTTTTCAAAATTTTCATCAAGGAGCGGCGCAAACGGAAACCTATCTCTCGGGCGACGATTAATGAAGCTCTACGAAATATCGATCCTGCCGATTTAGGTCTTAGAGGCGATGGCAGTGAGAGGAACGGAGTGGTGAAGTTGTCGATGCAACGAGCCGTTGAGACACATCGCTCGCTTCTAGACCCTTCGAGTGCTATGAATGAGATTGTTACGGCGCTGCGTGAATGGGCTGCTGCAGGGAAAATAGATTGCAATTTCGACTAGGATATCTGGGCTATGTGGCAGTTTTTGGTGCTGGCCTTCTGTTGACGCCGGATGTCCTCTCCGGCGAAGCTAGCCGCATGCTCGTGACGTTCTTGGGATTGCTCTCTGCGAGCTTGCTTCCAACGATCACACTTCTTGTGAACGGCATGACCGCTAGCGGAAGGTCAGTTAATTCGATTCTTGAACTGGATCAAGAAATCAGGGCAGCCCTTGATGCCCTACTATTTTTGTTCGGATGTACCGGAGTCGCATTTGCCGCGTTGATGTTGCTTTCACTGCCTCCACCGGAAATCCTTGTGAAAGTGCCTTACCTGACGTCGGATGTATTGCCGCGATCGGGACAAAGTATCGTGGTATTGTTTGTAACTGCAATAATCGTGAGAGCGGGGCAAATACCGGGGATTCTTCGCAAGGCGTTGGAGACTAGGAAGCAAATTGCAGTGCAAGAGGCGCGCCGCAAATTGACCGAAAATGCTCCCGATGCGGTGTCGATCGGGAGCGCGTTCCCGACTCACCCAGACTTTGGCAAGTCCGTTCGTATTGACGAATTGCAGAGCTAAGAATAAGCGCTGGAACATTGTAAATGTTCCCTCTATGTTCCCCACATGCCCACCCCCAAAGGCCGAGGCGCGCCGGTCAACACTACCAGCACCCGCTTCAACCTCCCCCAGCGGGCGGCGGAGGGGGAGTGGCTGGATGCGCAGGGCGAGGTTGATGGCGGCGCGCCGCCGCTGGTGACGTCGGTCACGGTTGTTCATCCGCGCACCATAATCTCCCGCAACACATCGCCCGACATTCCGTTTGATCAGTCGGTCAACGCCTATCAGGGGTGTGAGCATGGCTGCATCTATTGCTATGCGCGGCCCAGCCATGCCTTTCATGATCTGTCGCCGGGGCTCGACTTTGAAAGCCGGTTGTTTGCAAAGCCGGATGCGCCCGCGCTCCTGCGGGCGGCGCTTGCCAGGCGGGGCCATGTGCCCACGCCGATTGCGATGGGGACGAACACCGACCCCTATCAACCGATTGAGCGGGAGTGGAAGATCACGCGCGGCTGCATCGCGGTGTTGGCGGACTGCGGCCATCCGCTGACCATCACCACCAAGTCAGACCGGGTGGTGCGCGATCTTGATCTGCTGGCGCCGATGGCCGAACGCGGGCTGGTGGCGGTCGCTTTGTCTGTCACCACCTTGTGTGCCGATACGCACCGCCGGCTGGAGCCGCGCGCGCCAAGCCCTGCGCGGCGGCTGGCGGCGATCCGCGCTTTGGCGGCGGCGGGCGTGCCGGTGCATGTCAGCGTCTCCCCCATCATCCCGGCCATCACCGATCATGAGCTGGAGGCGATCCTCGACGCCGCTTGGGGAGCGGGCGCCCGGACGGCGAGCTACATCCCCGTGCGCCTGCCGCATGAAGTGGCGCCCCTGTTCCGCGATTGGCTGGCGGTGCATTACCCTGATCGTGCGGCCAAGGTGATGGCGCAGGTGGCGGACCTGCGCGGCGGGCGCGACAATGACCCCGCCTTCGGGAGCCGGATGCGCGGGCAAGGCGTGTGGGCGCAGCTGATCCGCACACGCTTCAAGATCGCGTGCAAGCGGCTGGGGTTGAATGAGGTGCGGGTCGAGTTGCGGCAGGACTTGTTTGAGGCCCCGCTGGGGGAAGGCGAGGGGGCGCAGTTGCGGTTGATTTGAGGGATAAGTGGTTCGCGCAGAGACGCAGAGGGCGCAGAGGATGCGATGGTTTGGGTTCGTTCCGTTTGCCCTGAGCCTGTCGAAGGGCCGTTCTTCACCTGTGTTCCAAAGCGGAAGGACAGGGCTTCGACAAGCTCAGCCCAAACGGTTTCTCTTATCCTCCGCGACCTCTGCGTCTCTGCGCGACCCTAAGCCCCCGCCAGCGCCTTCAGCTTATAATCCTTATACGCCTTGCGCAGTTCCGCCTTTTGGATCTTGCCTGTCCCCGTATGCGGCAGGCCGTCGACGAACAGCACCTCATCGGGCAGCCACCATTTGGCGACGACGCCTGCGAGATAGGTGGTGACATCCGCCTCGCTCAACGCCGCGCCGTCCTTCTTCACGACGAGGAGGATGGGGCGTTCGTCCCACTTCGGGTGGTAGACGCCAATCGCGGCGGCTTCCGCCACGCCGGGGCAGCCGACGGCGGCGTTTTCCAGTTCAACCGAGCTGATCCATTCGCCGCCCGATTTGATGACGTCCTTGGCGCGGTCCGTAATCTGCATGGTGCCATCGGCGTGGATGACGGAGACGTCGCCGGTGTCGAACCACTGGTCCTTGTCCACCGCGTCGGCCTCTGCCTTGAAGTAGCGTTTGACGACCCATGGCCCACGGATCTGCAACCGGCCGGAACTGGTGCCATCGCGCGGCAGGACATTGTCTTCATCATCAACGATGCGCAGCTCCACGCCAAAGGGCACGCGGCCCTGCTTCGTCACGATGTCGATCTGCGCGTCGAGGCTCATATCTTCCCAGCCCGGAACGGGGCTTCCCATGGTGCCGATGGGCGATGTTTCCGTCATCCCCCAGGCGTGCGCCACGCGGATGCCCTGCGTCATCAGCCGCTCAATCATCGCACGCGGTGCCGCCGACCCGCCGATGGTGACGAGGTTGAGCTTACCGAGCGAGGCATTGCCGCCCGCCTTTGCGGTGGCATCGAGATGCTGGAACATAGCGAGCCACACCGTGGGGACACCTGCGCTATGGGTGACGCCTTCGGCCAGCATCAGGCCATGCAGCGTCGGCGCATCATTGGTGGTCGAGAAGACAAACTTCACGCCCGCAGCCGCGCCTGCAAAGGGCAGGCCCCAGCTCGCCGCGTGGAACATCGGCACGATGGGCAGCAGCACCGATGTCGTGTCGAGGTTGAACACAGCAGGCGCGATCTCTGCCATCGCATGGAGCATGGTGGAGCGGTGCTGGTAGAGCACGCCCTTCGGATTGCCCGTCGTGCCGCTGGTGTAGCAGAGCATGCACGGGTCACGCTCATCGCCCCAAACCCAGTCAAACGCGCCGTCCTGTGCGGCGATCAGCGCGCCATAGCTGTCATCGCTGTCGAACACGATGAAGTGCTCAACCGTCTTCAGATGCGGCTTCAGCCGGTCGATGACGGGCTGGAACTGCGCGTCATACATCAGCACGCGGTCTTCGGCGTGGTTCATGATGTAGATGAGGTCTTCGTCAAACAGGCGGACGTTGACGGTGTGGATCACGCCGCCGCAGCCGATCGCGCCATACCAGGCGGCAAGGTGGCGGTGGTGGTTCATCGCAAAGGTGGCGACGCGGTCTCCGGGCTTCAGGCCCCATTTGACGAAGGCCTGCGCCAGCTTGCGCGCTTCCGTCGCCACGCCTGCCCAGTTGGTGCGCTCCACGGTTCCGTCAGCCCAGCGCGTCAGGATCTCCCGCGGCCCATGTTCACGCGCGGCATAATCGATCAGATGGGTCACCCGAAGGTCCCAATCCTGCATACATCCCAGCATCATCTTCCCCGTAGCAAATGTTTTTGTTGGCCTAGAAATGGCGTGGTGTGGGCAGGGATGCAAGAGGGGAACGACGCACATCGATTCGCCCCGCCGACACATCTCGTCGCAGGCCGTCGCATGTTGCGGTGCGGCAAAGCGAGCCCCGCCTGCGATGAGTTGCAGGCGGCCAACGCTTCGTCCCGGACCCTTATCAACTCACCGATCCGCGCTTGGCTGTGATGACGGTCACAGGCAGGGAGGATGCACACGACAATTGGGTCGCAGGGGTGTTTAGGTTTTGCGAAAAGTTCGTTTGATTTCAGCTGCTTTCTTATCGCTTGCAGCCTTGGTCACGCCAACACTCGCGTCCGCCCGTCCCCTGCAGTGCGTGCCTTTCGCCCGTGAAGTTTCCGGCGTTGAACTGCGCGGCAATGCCTACACATGGTGGAACCAAGCCGAAGGCCGTTACAGCCGCGGGCATGAACCACGCGTCGGCGCTGTCATGGCGATGCCGAGCTTCGGTGCGATGCGCAACGGCCACGTCGCCACAGTCGCCAAGGTTCTCAATGAGCGTGAAGTTCTTCTCGACCACGCCAACTGGTCGCGCCCCGGCATGATCGAACGTGGCGTCCGCGCCATCGACGTTTCGGAAAAAGGCGATTGGAGCAAGGTCCGCGTCTGGCATGCGGGCAGCCGCGATATGGGCCAGACCAGCTATCCGGTCTCCGGCTTCATCTACAATGACGGCACTGTCCATTTCGCCGCTGCGCCGAAGATGGACCATGGCTTTAAGCTGTCGGACGACGTGATCCAGCTCGCTTCGCTGGAACGCTAAGCCCTAGGGCGCGATCGTCCGCGCCTCTTCCACCCGCAGAATCGGCACGCCATTCCTTATGGGGAAGGCGATCCCCGCTGCGTCCGACACAAGTTCTTGCCGCGCGTCATCATAACGCAGCTTTGTTCGGGTGAGCGGGCAAACGAGAATATCGAGCAGGCCGTCTACGCCCGCTGCGGGCGCGCTCACTGCATCGTGACCTGGCCATCGCCATCATGCCGGCCGAAGAACTGCATCAGCTGCATTGTGAGCTCGGCACGGTCGCTCAAGGAATTGGCCTCCAGCAGCGCCTGCTTGGCCGCGATATCAAAAGGCGCGACCTGCGCGATGCCATTGACGATGGCTTCATCATCGAGGCGACCGACGGCGTTCCAGTCCACCGCATAGCCCTGTGCATCGGCAAAGCGCTTTGCTTCGCGTTCCAGGCTGGCGCGTTCCATCAGGCCGAGCGTCTGGTGCACGTCATCCTCTGCGATCAGGTCTGCCTCAACCTGTCGGAAGGCTGTATCCACCGACAATTCCCGACGGATGCGGAAGCGGGAGAGCCCTTCAAGGATGATATTGTAGCGCCCATCGTCCAACGCTTCGACATGGCCGATTTTGCCGACGCAGCCGACATCAAACAGGCTGGGCGGATCCCCGGCATCGCGCGGCTGGACCATGCCAATCCGCTGATCGCGCGACAGGGCATCGCGCACCAGCGCCCGGTAGCGTGGCTCAAAAATGTGCAGCGGCAATTGCATGTGCGGAAACAGCACGGCTCCCGCAATGGGGAAGACGGACAGGCGTGTGATGGTTTTCGTGCTCATCCGAACAACGCCGCGGAAAGCTTGCGCCGTGTGGCGGAGACCCAGGGGTCTTCCAAGCCAATGGCTTCAAACAGTTTGAGCAACTGCGTGCGGGCCGCCCCGTCATTCCAGGCCTTGTCAGCGCGGATGATGTGGAGCAGCGCGTCGGCCGCTCCATCGCGGTCCCCCGAGGCCATCAGGCCACCGGCCAGCTCAAAGCGTGCGCTATGGTTGTCGGGCTGCGCGGCGACTTCGGCTTTCAGGCCGGCCAGATCATCCACCGGCCTCGCCTCCTGCGCGATGGCAAGGGCAGACAAAGCGCGGCTGATAGCAACATGCTTCTTCTGATCATCGGTGAGCGACGCGGCGAGGGCCGCGGCGTCTTCCATATGGTGCCCGGCAACCAAGGCGCGGATCAGGCCGGACAGGACCTCTTCATTCTCAGGCGCCATTTCCAAGATCTGCTGGAACAGGCCTGCGGCACGGTCGGCGTCGCCTGCCGCCAAAACCTCTTCGCCCATTGCGATCAGCGGCTCAATTTCCTGCTCCAGCGCTTGGGCCTCACCCTGAACAGGCAATTGGCCGAGCAACTGGTCCAGCGCGCGGGTCAGTTGGCTTTCGGTGCGGAACTGCGTCAGGTCTGCCACCAGCTGCCCCTGGAACACGGCATAGACGGTCGGGATGGACTGAACGCGGAATTGCGACGCGATCAGCTTTTGCTCATCGACATTTACCTTGGCGAGCAGAACACCCTTATGGGCATAGTCCGCCGCGATCTTTTCGAGCACCGGTGTCAGCTGTTTGCACGGCCCGCACCATTCCGCCCAGAAATCGAGGATGACGAGCGACGTCATCGATGGTTCAATGACGTCTTTCTTAAAGGCCTCAATGGCCTGTTTGTCCTGTTCGCTCATCCCCAGCGTGGCCAACATACTGCTCCTGAATTGTCTTACCGCCCTATGTGGGAAGAAACCGAAAAGAGACAACCCAAAAATGCGCGCATACGGGGTTGCATAACCTAAGGGGCGCTGTTAACAGCCCCCCTCCCGCGCAGGACACCTTGTCCGCGCAAGCGCCAGAGCGGGCGTAGCTCAGGGGTAGAGCACAACCTTGCCAAGGTTGGGGTCGAGGGTTCGAATCCCTTCGCCCGCTCCAATTTTCCTCAGAAAATCAACGGTTTAGAAAATCACTTCCCAGCGGGGGGTGTCAATTT
>CAJBSR010000516.1 GCA_903958285.1 uncultured Sphingomonadales bacterium | reverse complement strand
GGTTCAAACCCCCGCGCCCATCCCGCCTGTAACGCGCAGCGTCTCACCGGTGATGAAACGCCCCGAATTGCCTGACAGGTAAATCATGGCCTCGACGATGTCGCTTTCAGCGCCATCCGCATCGAGCGCTTGCGAGCGCTTGACGAAAGCCTTCACCTCATCGGCCAGTTCGGCCTTGATCGTCTCGGTCAGGATCATGCCGGGAGCGATCGCGTTGGCGCGGATGCCGTGACCGCCAAATTCGCTCGCAAAGGCGATGGTCAGCGCCGCAACGGTCATTTTCGAGGCGCCGTAGGCCGTGCCCGATGGATAAGCTGCCATCGACGATATGCTGACGATGTTTGCTCCCGCCCGGCCCGTCATATGCGGCACGACGGCCAGCGTGCAGGTGACCGTGCCCATCACGTTGACATCGAACAGGCGGCGGACCTTGTCGATGCCCAGCACGCGCATCGGCTGGCTGTATTCCTCGCTGTGCAGGCCGGCGTTATTTATCAGCAAATCGACCCCGCCGTGATGCGAGGCGGCCGAATGCATCACTTCTGTCATGCGCGCCGCGTCAGTAACGTCGCCTTGCAGCGCCTGTGCCGACCAGCCCCTTTCCCGCAGTGAACAGGCCGCCCTTTCCCCGGCCTCACCGTCAATATCGACCAGCACCGCGTGCGCCCCTCGCGCGCACAGCGCCTCGGCAAAGGCGGCACCAAAGCCCCTCCCTCCGCCGGTGATCACCGCCGTCCGGTCCGTCCATTCGTTCATCTGGAAATCCTCCCGTCACTGACCCATGTTGACCGTGCGCCAGGAAGTGGCAAGCCCCTTGCCCTGTGGCGTTGAACCGTTAGAGAAGGCGCGAACGCGCGGATCAGGAATAGCGAGACAATGGCGACTTTCACTCTCCCGGCCAACAGCAAGATCAAGAAGCAGGGCAAGGTCCACAAGGCGCCTGGTGCTACCAAGGTCCGCAAGTTCACCGTTTATCGCTACGATCCCGACAGCGGCGAGAATCCGCGCTACGACACCTTTGAGATCGATCTCGATACATGCGGTCCGATGGTGCTCGATGCGCTGATCAAGATGAAGAGCGAGCAGGATCCCTCGCTGACCTTCCGTCGTTCCTGCCGCGAGGGCATCTGCGGTTCCTGCTCGATGAACATGAACGGCAAGAACGGTCTTGCTTGCACTACCGCGATCGAGGACCTGCGCGGCGATATCCGGATCACACCGCTGCCGCACATGGACGTGATCAAGGACCTGGTGCCCGATTTCACCCACTTCTACGCCCAGTACGCCTCGATCCGGCCGTGGCTGCAAACCGTTTCGACCACGCCTTCTGGCAAGGAGCGGCTGCAAAGCCCCGAACAGCGCGAGAAGCTCGATGGTCTGTACGAATGCATCCTGTGCGCCTGCTGCTCGACCGCGTGCCCCAGCTACTGGTGGAATTCGGACAAGTTCCTCGGCCCCGCGATCCTGCTCCAGGCCTATCGCTGGCTCGCTGACAGCCGCGACGAGATGACCGGCGAGCGGCTGGACGATCTGGAAGATCCGTTCCGCCTCTACCGCTGCCACACCATCATGAACTGCGCGAATGTCTGCCCCAAGGGGCTCAGCCCCGCCAAGGCGATCGCCGAAACCAAGAAGATGATGGCCGAGCGCGCGATCTGATCGGCAGCGATCAGACAGCGCCGGCGCGGCATCATGGCTGACCACCAACCAATCAACGCGCCGTTCGAGTATCGCCCGCTCGCGCCCGAGGAGTGCGGCGGCGAGGCGGACTGGTATACCTGGAACATGGTCGACCGCACCCGGTTCAACACCGCTGTGCTGGGCGAGATGCGGGTACGCCGCGAAGGCGCGCATTGCCGCTTGCGCATGTTCCCCGAGCGCCGCCACACCAACCTTGTCGACAACATCCACGGCGCGGTCACGCTCGGGCTGATCGACATCGCCCTGTTTGCCGCGATGCACATCAACGGCAGCGGCGAGGCCGGC
>CAJBSR010000515.1 GCA_903958285.1 uncultured Sphingomonadales bacterium | reverse complement strand
AGGTGGACAGGCCCTCCAGCAGCTTGGCGAGGCGCTTTCGTTTCCCCAAGGAAAACAGAAGGTGGTCCAAGGACCGCAGGCTTCGGTCGGCGGGCAGCACCGAGAGCCGGTCAATGCCGGTGGGCGTGATCAGCCGTGCCGGCTCAATGTCCTTGGCAAAGACAGAGCGGGCCTTTTCAGCCGTCGGGCTGGATCCCAACAGGAAGGTGGCGCCGCCCTGCGGATCAAGGTCCCAAAGCAAGGTGCGGCGCGACGAAAGCGCGGCAGCGCACCAGGCGAGATTGACGGCGAGCGTCGTTTTCCCGACGCCCCCTTTCAAATTATAGACCGCGACGACTTTCATACCGTGCATCATGCCTAATTGGGGGCCGTCGGGGAAGGATTGATTGGCGTTGGGGAGCTAGAGGATCTCGCGCACCACATCCTGCGGACGACACAGGCGGACGCCCTTGTCCGTGCGGACCAGTGGGCGTTCAATCAGGATTGGTTCGCGCACCATGGCGTCGAGAATGGTGTCCGCGCCAGCATCGAGCAGCCCAAGCTCTTCAGCGGGAGATCCGCGCGTCCGCAACCCCTCACGCGGGGTCAGACCCGCGTCGCGATAAAGCGCCACCAACGTGTCGCGCGACGGCGGCGTTTTGAGATACTCGACCACCTCTACGTCGACGCCGGGCGTCTCCCGCAGGATCTCGAGCGTCTTGCGGGAGGTGCCGCAATTGGGATTGTGCCAGATCGTCGCTTTCATGCCGGTCTCCTTCTTCGGCGGTCCTAGCGAAGCTGGCGGGAGAAAGGAATTGCCTGTTTTGAAGGGCAAATCGAGCGCTTACCGCGCGTTTGCCGCAGCCCATCGCACGCTGGTCTCGACTTTATCCACAGGGACTGCCTATGTTTGATCCATGATAGAAACACGGGCTGATCGAATCGGCCGTAGACACGTTTTGGCGGGTATGGTCGCAACCTCCGCAGTATCGTTGGTCCCGTCCAAAGCTTTGGCGGCACCGACCGATGCGCGGCTGCTGGACATTGCCAAGCGTGAACTGGACCGGATGGGCAACCGCATCTGGGTGCGTGATGTCGTTGGTATGGCGGACTTCTCACTGCCGTCGGCGGAACCCCGCTTCTTCATTGCCAATCTCGTGAACGGAACGGTGAGCCATTATTATGTCACCCATGGGCGGGGTTCTGATCCGCAACATGATGGTTGGCTCAAAGGCTTTTCAAACGACCCCGGCTCTCTCGCCACGTCACGCGGGGCCTATTTGACCCGCAACTATTATGACGGGAAGCATGGCCTTTCGATGCGGCTGACGGGTCTGGACGCTGACAATAGCAATGCCGAGGACCGTGCGATTGTCGTCCACGGGGCCGACTATGCCAACCCCGACCTCATCCGCACCATGGGCAAACTCGGACGGAGCGAGGGCTGCTTTGCTTTCCCGCAGGCCAAGCTCGTTGAAGTCATCGCCCGCATGGGCCCGGGCCGTATGATCTTTGCCGACCGGCTGGAAGGCGCGACGCGGGTCTAGTCCTGTCTCAGCGCTGACGGTAACTGGCGCTATCAGTCAAACAGGCTGGAAACCGAGCTTTCGTCTGCAATCCGCTTAATCGCCTCGCCCAATAGCGGCGCGATGGTCAGATGGCGGATCTTCTTGGCAGCGGCGGCTGTATCCGGTGTACCAATCGAATCGGTCACGACGAGTTCGAGCAAGGCCGAGCCTTCGACACGCGCAACAGCGCCGCCAGACAGAACGCCGTGGGTGCAATAAGCCACAACATCTTCGGCGCCGGCCGCCTTCAGTGCGGCGGCGGCATTGCACAAAGTGCCCGCCGAATCGACGATGTCGTCGATGAGGATGCAGAAGCGCCCTTCGACATCGCCGATGATGTTCATGACTTCTGATTCGCCGGCGCGCTCACGGCGTTTGTCGACGATGGCGAGTGGAGCATTGTCGAGGCGTTTGGCCAGCGCACGGGCACGGACCACGCCGCCCACGTCGGGTGACACGACCATGATGTTGCGGTCACCAAAGCGGGCCTGAATGTCTGCCGACATGACGGGCGCACCGAACAGATTGTCGGTTGGGATATCGAAAAAGCCCTGGATCTGCCCAGCGTGAAGATCGACGGACAGCACGCGGTTAGCGCCTGCGGTCGTGATCAGGTTCGCCACGAGCTTGGCTGAAATCGGCGTACGCGGGCCGGGCTTCCGGTCCTGCCGGGCATAGCCGAAATAAGGGAGAACCGCTGTAATCCGCTTGGCCGAAGCGCGGCGCAAAGCATCACAGATGATCAGCAGCTCCATCAGATTGTCATTGGCGGGATAGCTTGTCGACTGGATCACGAACACGTCTTCGCCGCGGACATTCTCATGAATTTCAACAAAGACTTCTTCATCGGCAAAACGGCGCACGCTCGCCTTGGTCAGCGGGATATCACAGTAATCCGCAATCGACTGCGCCAGTTGGATATTGGAATTGCCGGTGATCAGTTTCATGAAGTGTGTCCCGCCCACAAGAAGTGCGCGTCCCTTAGAACGTGGAATGGAATCCGAAAAGGGGTCAATCCCCCCGATATGCCATTCGTTCCAAAGCGCCGAGCGCATTGAGCACGCCGGGATCCCCAAAAGGCAGCACTTGCGTCATGAGAACGCCTGCCACATCAGCCACTGGATCCAGCCAATAATAGCAATTGGCAATGCCCGCCCAGCTGAGTGACCCTGCCGAACGGCCATGTGGCCCGGTGTCCGGGTTGATCAGGAAGCCGAGGCTCCATTTGGTGTCCATCTGCGGATACATATCAAAGACACCGGCAAGCGATGGAACGACCGATTCCATGCGGCCGGCGCGCAGGTCGCCAACATGGTTCTGGGTCAGTTCTGCAACCATGGCTTCAGACAGGATGCGGGTCTCACCCAATGCGCCGCCACTGAGCAGCATCTGCAAAAACCGCATATAATCCGGCGCCGTGCTATACAGCCCGCCACCGCCGGACAGCACTTCGACATTTGGCCCGCCGCCAATCTCAATCGGCATGGGGGCGAGGCCGCCTTCGTTGCGAAGATAGAGCGCCGCCGCCCGCGCGCGCTGTGCCGCATCGGGGTTGAAATGGGTATCCACCATGCCGAGCGGACCTGTGACGTGTTCGCTCAGATAGGCGTCAAGGCGCTGGCCGCTTGCGGCTTCAACAGCAAGCCCGGCCCAATCAGTGCTGATGCCATATTCCCACTTTTCACCGGGATCGAACAGCAGCGGAGAGATGAGCGCGGCTTTGGTGCCGGGTGTGGGCGATCCGGCGGGTCCACGTGCGCGGACCATCTCCGCGCTCATAAACTCATAGCCAAAGCCCGATGTGTGGGTGAGCAGATGGCGCAGCGTGATCGCGCGTTTGGCGGGGCGCAGCTGGACCGCGCCGTCCGCATCGAAGCCTTCAATCACCTGCGGATTGGCAAGGTCCGGCAGGAGCGTATCGAGCGGCGCATCCAGCGACAGCTTGCCGCGTTCCACCAGTTGCAAGGCGGCGACCGAGACAATGGCCTTCGTCATCGAGGCGATCTGAAACAGATCGTCGGTCTGCATCGCCGCGCCATCCAGACTGCGCGACCCAAAGGCGCGGGCGTAATGGATGCCATCACGCCCCCCCGTCATCGCGACGGCGCCGGCGACTTGGGCTGCATCAATGGCAGCGCTCAGTTCAGTATCTCTCTCCATATCAACACCTTACATTCTAAATGAAGCGACACAATCAACTAAAGCCAGCGCAGTTCCCGCAGCCGCGGCATCATGTCCCGGGCGACGGGGACGACCGTGCCGTCGATCAGCGTCAGTTCAGCTGTCCGACCGATGCGCCGAACCGACGCAACGGCCGCGCGTGACACCCACCAGCTGCGGTGCACTTGTTCGCCTTGGTCGTCCTGTACGTCCGCTATGGCATCGCGCAGGCGCATCAGCACCAATTGCTCTCCGCTTTGGCCGAAGATGCGGACATAATGGTCTTCCCCCTTCAGCGCATAAACAGGGCCGACGTCGGGCAATAGACGGGTGGCTGGGCTTTGGCCCGGGTCGCTGGCAGGGACGGACGCCTTGTCAGGGTCCGGCGCGTCGGTCGTTGGTCCGGTCTGTTTGGCGGATCGCCCTAGCGTCAGCATGAACACTGCATTGACCATGAACCCGATGAGCCACACTT
>CAJBSR010000514.1 GCA_903958285.1 uncultured Sphingomonadales bacterium | reverse complement strand
TTGGGCTGGCGCTGGTGCTGGGGGTGATCATTTACCTGAGCTTCGTGCGCCCGCACGAAATGTTGAGCCCCGGCAATCTCATCCCTGCCCATTCCGCGCTGCAGACTGATTGCTTTGCCTGCCATGCGCCGTTTCATGGCGTTTCGGTCGACCGGTGCATCAGTTGCCATGTTGTCGCAGATATAGGTTTGCGAACGACCAAGGGGGTGAAGATCGCGTCTGGTCAGGGCCGCCCCCCATTTCATCAGGCTCTGGTGGAGCCGAACTGCATGGCCTGCCATAGCGACCACGCCCGACCGAAGTTCGTTCACGCGCATGCCCTTAAGTTTGATCATACCCTTTTGAAGGCAGAGGCACGCGCCAACTGTCAATCTTGCCACATTCCGCCGCGCGATGCCTTGCACAAGGCACAGAGGATGGCTTGCTCAACCTGCCATCAGCCTTCTGGATGGACGCCTTCGACGTTTGATCACAACCGCTTCTTCACGCTTGATAAAGACCACAATACCGCCTGCACAACCTGCCATCTGGGTGGTGATTACAAGCGCTACACCTGTTACGGTTGCCATGAACATCGACAGGCCAGCATCATTGCCGCACACCGTGAAGAAGGAATGATCAACATCGAGAAGTGCGCGCGTTGCCATCGCCGCGCCGAGGGTGATGTCGAGGGAGTCGGCGAAGGCCGTGAGGATTAGTCTTCGGCTATCTGTCTTGGCCCAGTCGCGGAGCCCTTAAAACGGAATTTGCTGGCCATCCCACGCGAACAGACTGCCAGTTTGGGATGCGTCTAGCTGATCCAGCACAGCTAAGAGCGCGGCGGCACTCCGGTCCGGAGTGAACAGCTTGGCTTCAGGCACTTTGGCCTGAAAAGGTTGCGAAAGCGGCGTGTCCACGGTGCCCGGATGCAATGTCACACAGACCGCCAGCTTGTGCGACCAAGAGAGTTCCACCGAACAGGTTTTGACCAGCATATTCAGGGCAGATTTGGAGGCGCGATAGGCATGCCATCCGCCCAGCCGGTTGTCAGAAATAGACCCGACACGGGCCGAGAGCGCCGCAAAGATGGCTTTATCGTCCTTGCGGAGTTTCGGCAGAGCGTGTTTGGCGATCATCGCCGGACCGATGGTGTTGATCTGAAACGCGCGGGCCATGGCGTCCGCATCAAGCGCGCGCAGGCTCTTTTCTGGTCGGATTTCCGTATCGTGGAGAAGGCCAGTGGCAACGAAAACGAGATCGAGTGGTCCATCGGCTGACGCCTCAGCGACGCACTCTATGATGGACCCTTCATCAGTGAGGTCGAACCGAAGACCCCTCACCTTTCCCGCTGACGGACTTGTGGTGCGTGCGGCGGCAAAGACCGCGCTGCAATTGGGGTCTCTCGCCAAAGCTTGGACAATCGCCGCGCCTATCCCGCCGCTGCTCCCAAAGATGAGCGCGCGGTAGCCGGGCCTGAGGCTGGAAAGCTGAATATCTGCCACTGCTCAGGCCCGTTCCTTTGGCTTAAATGTCGACGACGATCTTACCGAAGTGCGCGTTTGCGGCCTGGTGGCGGAACGCATCCCCCAGTTGGGCCAGCGGAAAGTGCTTGTCGAGCACAGGTTTGATGCCGGTCGCATCGATGGCGGCGATCATGTCCAGTTGCTGCTGGCGGCTGCCGACCGTCAGGCCGATGACGCGCAACTGCTTTGCCATGAGTGTGGCTGTCATGACTGGACCCGCAAAGCCAGCGAGAACGCCGATGAGCGCGACATGACCCATGGGCTTGGCGGCAATCATCGACTGGTCAAGCGTGCCGGAACCGCCGACTTCGACAACATGGTCCACACCGCGCCCACCCGTTAAGCCGAGAACCGCCGCGCCCCATTCCGGTGTTTCTTTATAGTTGATGAGATGATCAGCCCCCAATGCCTTCATTCGTTGCAGTTTTTCATTGGAAGAGGATGTTGCAATCACAGTCGCGCCCATGGCTTTGGC
>CAJBSR010000513.1 GCA_903958285.1 uncultured Sphingomonadales bacterium | reverse complement strand
GGTCGTCGCCGCCCGAAGTGACTATGCGCCTGATTAGTTGATCAGCTTACCGAGCTTCTTCGCTGCAACCTCGCGTCCGCCAAGGCCAACGGCCAAGGCAAAGGCGACAGCAACGCCGACGGCAATGGCACCAAAGGCATAGTCGACGATCTGGCCGCCAATGTTCATCTGCTTAAGGCCGATGAACACGAACAGGCCGACCGTCAGCCAATGGACGAGGCCGGGAGCAATGCCTTCTCCGGCAGCTGCGGCCACCAACCCACGCAAGACACGCGCCAGAATGACGCCTGCCGCGATGAGAACCGCACCGAAGATGACGCTCGCGCCCTGATCAAGCACCGTTTCCACGATGTGGGTCAATTCAGGGAAGCCGAGCAACCGGGTTGCCGCAACCGCCATGAACAGCATGATGGCGACCTGCGATATGGTGGCGACAACGCCCGATGCACTGCGCCCTTCCGGCACGATGCCGATGGCTTCCACCGAACGGTCAAAGCCCAAGCCCGGCAGAACTTCCTCAATCATGCTACCAACCCAGCGGGCAATGACATAGCCAAGTCCGAGGACGAGGCTCGCGCCGATGATCAGCGGCACAGCGGACAGCACCATTTCCAACATCGCCTTGGCCGGTCCCGTGATCGACGGAATGCCTAGAACATCCAGCGCGGCAATGCCGACGGGCACGATGATGAGGATGAACACGATCGTGCCGATTGTCTTGCTGATTGCACTGTTGCCGGTGACAGCTTCGGCCCCGCCAAGATTTGCCCATTTGTCGAAATTGACGGTGGCCAGAGACGTCTCAACAATATCGCGGACGATCTTTGCGATCATGCCGCCGACAAAGAAAATAATCCCCGCGCCGAGCACCTTTGGTACGAACGCAACGAAGCTGTTGATGAGGCCCTGCACCGGGGCAATCACACTGTTGAGGTCAAGCGCCTGCAGGACGGCAACAAGGCCGAACAGCCAGATGAAAAGCGATACAATACGGCCAAGCGACGAACCGATGCTTTCCCCTGAAGCCGCCGCCCGCTGGAACAGAGGGACGCGATCAACCAGCTTTGCAAAGGACCATTTGGCAGCCTTTGCCAACAGCCAGGTAACGATAAGGATAATGGCAATGATCAGCGCCTTCTTGCCAAGCGCTGCTGCAACAACGGGATCGAACTGATACCCGCCAAGTGAAAGAGTTTGCATGGATAGTCTCCCCAAGGTCAAAAACGCAACCAAAGGGGCGGCCGGCTACTTGTCTGAAACCTGAGAATCAGCCGGTTGAAGAACGCCCCCGGTCGGGATGGTTAACCACGCTTTAAAAGAACGCAATTGCGCGCTCTCAGGCCTTTGATCTCATTATACTTCTGTGTGCCGATTTACGGCAGGAGCGGCAACCATGTGCAATTTGCGCCATCCGCCGTGCCAGTAATAGAGCATCGTCAACAGCAGCGAAACAACAGCGCTTGACCCAAAAGCAGCCCAAATCGCGTCCGCCCCCCAATAAGGATGAAGCCAGAAGCCAACGGCAAACCGCATCACAACCGCCGAGAGCACCAGAATGACAAACGGCCCGATCACCGCACCATTGGCTCGCACAACGGAACCAAGAACCATCGAAATGCCGATCGCGATGAACGTCCAGCCGACCAGCAGGTTCATGTGCACCGCAATCGCGGTGGCCGCACCTGCATCCGGCAGGAACAGCGAAAGGATCGGGTGAATGCCCAGCGTGATCAGACCGAGCAACAGGACCGACATCAGCGCGTTGATGCCCATGCCTGCCCACGCCACGCGCGACAGGCGGGACCAGTTGCCCGCACCAATGTTCTGCGCGGCCATCGCGCTGACGGCGCTTCCAACGGCGACTGCGGGCATCTGCACATAGCTCCACAGCTGATTCATCACACCGAACGCGGCGGCCGTATCCACACCTTCGCGGTTGATGAGGCCAATCATCACCAGCGATGACAGCGACATGACGATCATCGATAGGCCCATGGGAAAACCCTTGGCAAAGATGGGCCGGGCATGGGTCATATCCGGGATCAGCCAGCGCAGTTCCTCCCCGCGCAGGCGGATGGTGATGTCGCGGCGGTAAATCTGCCAGACAAGCACGATGATGCTGATGAAGGTCGCCAGCACGGAGGCGAGTGCAGACCCGGCAATGCCCATGGCGGGCACGGGGCCAAGCCCCAGAATGAAGACCGGGTTCAGCCCGGCATCAAGGATCACGTTGAGCACAGTGTTCCAAAGCGGCGTCACCGCATCGCCCACGCCTCTCATGGCCGAGGACAGCAGGATGGCAAGAAACGAAAACGGCATCCCCAAAAACATGACCCGCAAATAGGTGAGCGCCAGCGGATAGGCATCCTTGGGCGTCGCCAGCAGGTGCAGCACATCCGGCGCAAAGATCCAGCCCAGCACAGCCGTGAGGATGCCGAGAACAAAGAACAAGCCTGTTGCCGCGCCGATGGTGCGGCGGACATCGGCAATATCCCGCCGGCCCATTGCCTGCCCGATCAGGATCGTCGTCGCCATCGCAAAGCCGAACATGGTCGCGTACATGAGGAACATCGTCATGTTCGCATTGGCCGTCGCCGCCAGCGCGCGTTCGCCCAGAAACTGCCCGACAAAGACAGCGTTGACCGAGCCATTGGCCGACTGAAGAATGTTCACGCCAAGCGATGGCAGCGCAAACAGGAACAGCGTTGTAGCGACCGGCCCTGTCGTTAGATCACGTTGGCGGGAATGGGCTGTCACTAACCCAACCGCGCGAGGGCCGCGGTCAACCGCTCCGCCTCTGCAGCCTTTTCGGCATGGTCGGCGCGTGCCTTTTCCACCGCCTCGGGCTTTGCCTTTTCGACAAAGGCTGGATTGTTGAGGCGGCCTTCGAGCGACTTGGCTTCCTTGGTCGCCGCTTCAATCGCTTTGGTGATGCGGGCGCGTTCGGCGTCGAGATCGATCACACCGGCGAGCGGAATGACAAAGGTCGCTTCGTCCACGACCAGTTGGATCGCGCCGCCTTCCGGGGCCGGATCAGCCGACACGCTGTCGATGCGCGCGACGCGGTTGATGGCCGCCTGCTGCCGGTCCAGCCGTGCCGTCGTTTCCGCCGATGCGTCACGGATGTGTGCGTTGAGGCGGGCGCCCGGCGCGATGCCGAGTTCGTTCTTGGCCGTGCGGACTTCGCTGATCAGGCGGATCAGCCAGTCGACCTCCGCCGTCGCCTGCGCATCGACATTGGCTGCGGGCTGCGGCCATTTGGCGTGGATCAGATCATAGGGCCGGTCGCCCAGTGCGTGCCACAGCTCTTCGGTGATGAAGGGCATGAACGGGTGGAGCATGACCAGAATTTGGTCGAGTACCCAACCGGCAACGGCACGGGTTTCGTCCGCAGCCTCACCCTCTTCACCCTGAAGTTCGGGCTTGATGAGTTCCAGATACCAGTCGCAGAAGCTGCCCCAGACGAAGTGGTAGATGGTGTCTGCCATCCCGTCGAAGCGCAACTCTTCAAACGCCTTGTCGAGCTTGGCAACGGTGTCCACGACTTCGCTGATGATCCAGCGGTTGACGGCTGTGGTCGCGGCAGGAGCAGCCACAGAGCTGCTCGCGCCAATGCCGTTTGCCTGACAAAAACGTGATGCGTTCCAGAGCTTGGTCGCGAAGTTGCGATAGCCCTCGACGCGCTTTTCATCCATCTTGATGTCGCGGCCCTGGCTTTCCATCGCCGCCATGAAGAAGCGCAGCGCATCCGCGCCGTACTGGTCAATCAGCCCGAGCGGATCGACCGTATTGCCCTTGGATTTGGACATTTTGGAGCCATCCGCCGCGCGGACGAGGCCGTGCAGATAGAGCGTCTTCCACGGCACCTCTTTCATGAAGTGGATGCCCTGCATCGCCATGCGCGCATCCCAGAAGAACAGGATGTCAAAGCCGGAAATCAGCACGTCATTGGGGTAATGCCGGTCGAGCATGGTCGTCTGTTCCGGCCAGCCAAGCGTGCCGAACGGCCAGAGCGCCGAGGAGAACCATGTGTCGAGCACGTCTGGATCGCGGGTCAGCGTCTTTTCCGGCCCGGCTATCGCCTGCGCGGCGGCTTCGTCTTCCGCGACGTAAGGGTTGCCGTCTTCGTCATACCATGCCGGGATCTGATGACCCCACCACAGCTGGCGCGAGACGCACCAAGGCTGGATGTTGTCCATCCAGTTGAAATAGGTCTTTTCCCAAGACTGCGGCACGACCTTGATCGCGCCGGTCTTCACCGCTTCGATGGCAGGCTTGGCGAGCGTTTCGGCATCGACATACCATTGGTCGGTCAGCCAGGGTTCGATGACCTGGCCCGAACGGTCGCCATATGGCGTCTGGATGACGCGGTCTTCAATCTTGTCGAGCAGGCCGAGTGCGTCGATAGCTTCGACCACCTTCTTGCGCGCATCGAACCGGTCGAGCCCCAGATAGTCGTCGGGGATTAATCCGTCAGCGACCTGAACAACCTTTGCTTCGGCGTCGAGCATGTTGAGCATCTCACCGGCCTTGAACCCGGCGCGCTTGCCAACTTCAAAGTCGTTGAAATCATGCCCCGGGGTGATCTTCACCGCGCCTGAGCCGAGCTCGGGATCGGCATGTTCGTCGGACACAATCGGGATTTCACGGCCGGTAATCGGCAGACGCACCTTGGTGCCGATAAGCGCCTTGTAGCGGTCATCCTCCGGGTTCACCGCGACCGCCATATCGGCGAGCATCGTTTCCGGACGCGTGGTCGCGACCGAAATATGGCCGCTGCCATCGGCGAGGGGATAGCGGAAGTGCCAGAACTTGCCGTTGATCTCGCGCGTTTCGACCTCAAGGTCGGAAATCGCGGTTTTCAGGCCGGGGTCCCAGTTCACCAGACGCTTGTCGCGGTAGATGAGGCCTTGGTTGAAAAGATCGACGAACACCTTCAGGACAGCGCGGCTAAAGCCCTCATCCATCGTGAAGCGTTCATTCGCCCAATCCATCGAGCAGCCGAGGCGGCGGAGCTGGCGCGTGATCTGCCCGCCCGATTCCTCTTTCCATTCCCAAACCTTCGCGATGAAGTCTTCGCGGGAGAAATCGGTGCGCTTTTGTCCGGCAGCGTTGAGCTGACGCTCCACCACCATCTGCGTCGCAATGCCCGCATGATCAGTGCCGACCACCCATAAGGCATCCTTACCCTGCAGACGCGCATGGCGGATGAGAATGTCCTGCAACGTATTGTCGAGCGCATGGCCGATATGGAGGTTGCCCGTCACATTCGGCGGCGGATTAACGATCGTATATGGAACCGCGTCGGGACGGTCGGGGCGAAAAGCGCCGCTTTCTTCCCAATGGGCGTACCATTTGGTTTCAATTGCGGCAGGATCGAAGGTTTTGGGCAGCTCTGACATAGTCGAGGGCCTTTGCCAGCCATAGGGAAGGCTGGCAAGGCGGTTGGGGTGTCAGCGACCGCCTAAGTCAGCCGTTCGCGTCGAGCGACGTCGAGACACCGTCCTTCTCAGTCCCTCGACTTCGCTCGGGACAAACGGTGTCTGGGGATGGCTTAGACCGAACGCCCGCTGATGCGCGCAACTTCCTGGGCGACCATGCGTTCGACGATTTCGGGCAGGTTGGCGTCAAGCCAGTCCTTGAGCATCGGCTTCAGCATATCGCGCACCACGCCTTCCAGCGTGTCGGACCCGGCGACTTCCGGCTTCACCACCATCTTCGACAGCGAGGCAAGCGCATTGCGGCTGGCTTCAACGGCGACGGTCGACAGGATCGGTGCTTCGGCTGCGGGAGCCGCGGGCTGTTCAAAGGCTGGCATATCGGCAGGTGCACTCTGAGTGAGTTCAAGGATCTCGTCATCGACATCAACATCGGCGATGTCCGCTTCCGCAACATAGCTGTCGGCAACCGGAGTCTCGATCTCGACTGTCTCTTCTACGGGAAGGCCACGGGTGCGGGTAAAGCCCTGCGGCTTTGCGCTATCTTCCGCGATGATCTTTTTGATGGACGACAAAATGTCCTCCATTGAAGGCTCGTTGGTAGCACCAGCCATGACCCGAATCCCCTAATTCCCCGACTTTGCGGGTGTTTCCGACGTCTGGGCCCGTGAGTCAACTGTGCGGGTTGCCTGCGGGACCGGCTTTGCGTCCTGATCCCAATCCCAAAAGATTCCCTTAACGCGGCGGTAATTTTCTGTCGGGTCGTAGAGCGCGCCGCCTTCGAGCCCAAGGTCACGCGCCTCGGCCTGACCCATAGAGGCGAGCAGCGAGAAGCCGGCCACATAGGCATTCCTCTCCGCCGCCACGAGCTGGACCTGCGCATTCAGGAGTTCACGCTCTGCATCCAAAATGTCGAGGATGGTGCGCGTGCCCACGCTGTTTTCCGCGCGCACGCCTTCCAGCGCGAGCTTGTTCGCATCGACCGCAACACGCGACGATCTAATCACCTGATTGGCCGCCTGCCATTGGGCATATGCCGAGCGCGTCGACGCAATGACAAAACGCTCCGTGCCAATTTCCTGCTCAATCGCCTGACTTTGCCGGGCCTGAGCCTGTCGCACCTGCGCCGACGGGCCGCCGCCTTGGAAAATGGGGATCGTCGTCTGAATGCCGGCGG
>CAJBSR010000512.1 GCA_903958285.1 uncultured Sphingomonadales bacterium | reverse complement strand
CGTCACGGCCCGGCGTATCGATGATCACAAAATCCTGACCGAAACCCATGCGCGCAATTTCCTGATCAATCCCCGCCTCAGTCATCAGAGAAAGCACGGAGTATTTCGGCATGGCGAGCGCCACGTTGCGGCGTCGGGTCGTCGCTTCGCGATTCTCTAGGTAACGCGCGAGCGTCTTTTGACGCGTGTCGAGATCAATCGCTGCGACCTTGTGCCCGGAAACCGCAAGCGCGACCGCCGTATGCACAGCCGTCGTTGACTTGCCGGAACCGCCTTTTTCATTGGCGAATACGATAATGTGCGGTTTGCCCCCGGACATAGGTTACTCATTTCCTTCCTTGATTCGCCTAGCCCTACATCGCTAGACGCGGCGTCCTTCTTTTCTCTAACCGTGCAGGTGAATAGGTGCAAACCATCGATCGCAAAGCAGTGCTTTCGGACGCCCTCAAGGCGTTCCGCGATGCCGGCGAAACGGTGGCTCTGGTCCCGACCATGGGCGCGCTCCATGACGGACATATGGCATTGGTCGACGAGGCGCGCCGCCGCGCCGACCGTGTCGTCGTCTCCATCTTCGTCAACCCCACGCAATTTGGCCCCAATGAAGACTTTGACGCTTATCCGCGCCGTATGGAGGCGGATTCGGCCAAATTGTCGGCGGCCAATGTCGACCTGCTCTGGGCGCCGTCGGTCGGCGAAATGTATCCTGAAGGCTTTGCGACAAATATCTCAGTCGCATCTCTTCCCGACAGGCTTTGTGGCGCGGCCCGGCCCGGACATTTCGACGGCGTCTCAACCGTCGTCGCCAAGCTGTTCAATCAGGTGCGGCCTGACATTGCGATCTTCGGGGAAAAGGACTGGCAGCAATTGGCCATCATCCGGCGCATGTCGACAGACCTTGATCTGGGCGTAGATGTCGTCGGCTGTCCAACCCAGCGTGAGGATGACGGCCTCGCCCGCTCCTCCAGAAATGCGTATCTGACCGAGGAAGAACGCGCCGCCGCCGTCGCTTTGCCGCGTGCATTGGGCTCTGCTGCCCGTTTTATCGAAAATGGCACCTCCATTTCGGAGGCGATTGAAACCGTCCACGCGGCCCTCACCAAGGCCGGCTTTGCGCCTGCCGACTATGTCGAGTTGGTAGACGCCATCACCCTGCAACCTCTTGAAAAGCTTGACCGTCCTGCCCGCCTCTTGGCGGCCGCGCGCTTGGGCAAAGCCCGGTTGATTGACAATCTCCCAGTCCTACCAGCCGTCGCAGATTGAGTCCGTCCGTAAAAAAACCCAAGTCCGCGTTAACTATTTTTTTAAGCCATATTGGCGAGAACCCTTCCTGTAGTTGGGAACACAGGGGGTTACGAACATGGCAAATAGCTTCAGAAACGCGCAGTTTCTCTTGGAAACACGGCTCGCCGATGCCGCACAGGGCAATCCAGACGCCTGCTTTGAATTGGGCGTTGCTTATTCCTCCGGAATGGATGGTGTCGATGTCGACCTGATCCAGGCGCACAAATGGTTCAATCTGGGCGCCATGTCAGGCGATGAGCGCAGCCAGCAATGCCGGGCTGATATTGCCTTTGAAATGACCGCCCGTGAAATTTCCGAAGCCCAGCGTCAGGCGCGGGCTTGGCTGATGGAAACGACCCGCCGCGCCGCCTAACCTGATTTCCTGAACGGCGTCACCTCGCCAAGGAAGGCAATCTCGTTTTCCACGGCGCGACGTTCGCGGTCCAGAAAGTCGGACACAGCGGCCCGAAAGCCTGCATCCGGGATGTAATGGGCTGACCATGTCGGTGTCGCGACATAACCGCGGGCAAGCTTGTGCTCCCCTTGGGCGCCTGCCTCAACGCGGGACAGGCCAAGT
>CAJBSR010000511.1 GCA_903958285.1 uncultured Sphingomonadales bacterium | reverse complement strand
ATAATCTATGGTTTTATCAGCAACTCATGGCGGCGATGCGGGATGCGATTGCACAAGGCACCTTCACCGCATTCGCCGCCGAATTCAGAGCGCGTTACAAGAAGGCGGCTTAGCGCGGGGTTTTGCCCGCTGCCGTCCAGTCTTGCAGCGCCTTCATCATCTTGGGCACATGCTCCCGATAATCGAGCGACGACCAGACCGATATGATCTTGCCCGATGGAGAGATCAGGTAAGATGTCCTGTTGGTCTTGCCTGTGATGCTAAGTTTCACATCATAGCCGCGGATCACGGCCTTTGAAGCGGACGCGACAGCAAATTTGCTGCGGCATTCCGATGTTGAAAACTTCGCCAGTGTCGCAACATTGTCTGACGACATGCCGACAACGGTCGCGCCAAGCTTGCGAAAATCGTCGGTTGCGTCGGCAAATTGGTTTGCTTCGACCGTGCAGCCCGGCGTGAAGGCTGCTGGGAAGAAATAAAGGACAACCGGCCCTTTCTTCAGTTGATCGGCCAAGGAGAAATTAAACTCTTTCCCGGCCATCGCACCCTTGGTGTTGAAAGCGGGGGCTACACTGCCAGCGGGCAACGCGGCGAAGGCCGGAGTTGACAGGACTAAGGCTGCTGTGAGAGCGAAAAAGCGCATGATTAGATCTCCTCTATTGAAGGTAATCTATGGATTCTCAGACAGGAAGGCCAGCACCCATTGGTGCGCTTGACACCAAATCGGGGAACTTATAGAGAAGCACATCCCATATCACCGTGTTCACGGCGACGCTTTCTCGCGCTCGTCGTGTTTCTGCGTTGAAATGGGTGTCACAGCGTCGAGATAGGCCGGCCTTGCCCGCTGGCTTGTGGAGCAGGAGAAACTTAAAAATGGCACGTATTGCGGGTGTTAACATCCCGACTAATAAGCGCGTTTTGATCGCGCTTCAGTATATCCATGGTATTGGCCAGGCCAAAGCCAAGGAAATCGTCACCAAGCTGAACATCGATGAAGCCCGTCGCGTTCAGGATCTGTCGGACACAGAAGTCCTGCACATCCGCGAAGCGATCGACGCCGATTACACGGTGGAAGGCGATCTTCGTCGCGAAACCTCGATGAACATCAAGCGCCTGATGGACCTCGCGTCCTATCGTGGCCTTCGTCATCGTAAGGGTCTTCCGGTTCGTGGCCAGCGCACGCACACAAATGCGCGCACCCGTAAGGGCAAGGCCAAGCCGATCGCAGGTAAGAAGAAGTAATTTTTGGGACAGTCCGGGGGGGCTGTCCGGCAAAAATTACTCCTCACCGCTGTTTCAGCATTCGAGATAAAGTCAGGATTTCCTTATGGCACGCGAACCACAGCGCCTTCGTCGGCGGGAACGCAAAAACATCACGTCTGGCGTCGCGCACGTCAACGCAAGCTTCAACAACACCATGATCACCATCACCGACGCGCAGGGCAATGCCATTGCGTGGTCGTCAGCTGGGCAGATGGGCTTCAAGGGCAGCCGCAAGTCGACGCCTTATGCCGCTCAGGTTGCTGCTGAAGACGCGGGCAAGAAGGCCGCCGAACATGGCGTCCGCACGCTCGAAGTCGAAGTGAAGGGCCCGGGTTCGGGTCGCGAATCGGCCCTGCGCGCGTTGCAGGCTGTTGGCTTCACCATCACGGCCATCCGTGACGTGACGTCGATCCCGCACAACGGCGTTCGTCCGTCGAAGCGTCGCCGCGTCTAATTCGGCTTCCACCGGGTCTGCATGACGTGGGCCCGGTAACAAGTTTCAATCGGTGGCTGGCGGACGCGCTTTCCACCCAACCCCAAGGGGAACACCGTGGCAGTTAATCTCAAGAACTGGCAGGAACTTAAAAAGCCCGACACTCTGGAAAAGAAGACCAGTGGCGATCCGCTGCGCAAGGCGACCTTTGTCGCTGAACCGCTGGAACGCGGCTTTGGTCTGACTTTGGGCAACGCGCTGCGTCGCGTTCTGCTCTCGTCGCTTCAGGGTGCGGCCGTAACGTCGATCAAGATCGAAAACGTCCTGCACGAATTTTCGAGCCTTGCCGGCGTCCGCGAAGACGTGACGGACATCGTCCTGAACGTGAAGCAGATTGCACTGCGCATGCAGGGTGATGGCCCGAAGCGTCTTCAGCTTTCGGCCACCGGCCCGGCTGATGTGAAGGCTGGCGATATTGCGGTTTCGGGCGACATCGAAGTGATGAACCCGGACCTGATCATCTGCCATCTCGATCAGGGCGCGACGCTCAACATGGAACTGACGGCTGACGTCGGTAAGGGTTACGTCCCTGCCGCATCGAACCGTCCGGCAGACGCGCCCATCGGCCTTATCCCGGTTGATGCGCTCTACTCGCCGGTCCGTCAGGTCTCGTACAAGGTGGAAAACACCCGCGTCGGCCAGGAATTGGACTATGACAAGCTGACGCTGACCATCGAAACCGATGGCACAGTGACCCCGGATGATGCTGTCGCTTATGCTGCGCGCATCCTTCAGGACCAGCTGCAACTCTTCGTCCACTTCGACGAAGCTCTGGCCCAGTCGTCGCAGCTTATCGGTATGGCCGCACCTTCAAGTGCGCCGGAATCGTCGAGCGACTCCAACCAGATCAACCGTTTCCTTCTCAAGAAGGTAGATGAGTTGGAATTGTCGGTCCGTTCGGCAAACTGCCTCAAGAACGACAACATCATCTACATTGGCGATCTGGTTCAAAAGACCGAAGCCGAAATGCTCCGCACGCCGAACTTCGGCCGCAAGTCCTTGAACGAAATCAAGGAAGTGCTGTCGTCCATGGGCCTGCGTCTCGGCATGGACATCCCCGGATGGCCGCCCGAGAACATCGAAGACATGGCCAAGAAGCTCGAGCAAGAGCTGCTTGGGTAAGCCGAAGCGAGCCGTGCAGCGCAGTAGCGCGGCGGTTCGCAAAGCGAACGCGATCGGTCGGCCAGCGGCCAATATGGCCTCTGACGTCACGGGATTTACTCCCGTGACGGACCGGACGTGGATAAGGGCAAAGGGCGGTGGCCCATAACACCGCCTGGCTAGGGGTACCTCACACGGCCCCCTGACGAACGAAAAGGAAGTTAGAATGAGACATCGTAGTGGCGGCCGTAAGCTTCAGCGCACCTCGGCCCACCGTATTGCCCTGTTCCGCAATATGTCGGCAGCGCTTATCAAGCACGAACAGATCACCACGACCCTCGCTAAGGCGAAGGAACTGCGTCCGTATGTTGAAAAGCTGATCACGCTGGCGAAGAAGGGTGGCCTGTCCAACCGTCGTCTGGCGCATGCCCGTCTTTTGAACGATGCGCAGCTGATCAAGCTGTTTGACGTTCTTGCCGAGCGTTACAAGGACCGCAACGGCGGCTATACCCGCGTCATTAAGGCCGGCATCCGCGCCTCTGACGCTGCTCCCATCGCCATCATCGAATTCGTTGATCGTGACGTGAGCGCCAAGGGTCAGGATTCTGGTCCGGTCTACACGTCGGAAGATATGGACGAAGCTGCCTAAGCAGCTTTTGCCAACCGGCGAAGCAAAAAGCCCCGCAGAAATGCGGGGCTTTTTTGTTGTCGTGTGAGGCAACCGTCCTTTGTCGGCGGGTTCCTACCAGATAGAATAACCCCCATCGACGGCGATCGACTGGCCGGTCACAAAGCCTGCGTTCCCGCTGCACAGCCAAAGGATGGTGCTGGCAATGTCCTGCGGCACACCAAGTAGTCCCATGGGCGTCATCTGCGCCATCTGGTCCATGTCAGCCTTGTTTTCCGGCGCGCTCGTGATTTCGGTGCCCCCAATGCCGCCCGGGCAAATGGCGTTCACGCGGATGCCCGCACGGGCATAATCGATGGCGGCCGCGCGCGTCAGGCCCAACACGCCGGACTTTGAGGCTGAATAGGAGGCAAGACCTGGCCCGCTGACCAAAGCCATCACGGACGAGATGTTGACGATAGCGCCGCCATCGCCTTGTTTCAGCATCTGCGCGCATTCATACTTCAGGCAAGCCCAGACGCCCTTGAGATTGACCTCTATGGTGCGGTCCCAATCTTCTTCCGTCATCTCGGCAATGGGGGCGCCTCTCGGGGCGATCCCGGCATTGTTGACCGCGATGTCGAGCCTTCCAAAATGGCCAACGGTCTTGGCCACAAGTGCATCAACTTGGTCCGTCTTGCCGACATTGGCGGCAACGAAAATTGCCTTTCCGCCCCCAGAAACAATGTCATGGGCGGTGGCTTCACCTGCTTCGACGGCAATATCTGCGAGGACGACCTTAGCGCCCATATCTGCAAATGTTTTCGCGGTTGCCCGTCCGATGCCGGTTGCAGCGCCCGTCACAATGACGGTCTTGTCGTTAAACCCTGTCATCTTCTGCCCCCAAAAAAAACGGGGCCCGAAGGCCCCGCTTGATTATTGGTCGAGGAAGGACCGCATCTTGCGGGACCGGCTCGGATGCTTGAGCTTCCGCAGCGCCTTCGCTTCGATCTGACGGATGCGTTCACGGGTCACGCTGAACTGCTGGCCGACTTCTTCCAGCGTGTGATCGGTGTTCATGCCGATGCCGAAGCGCATGCGCAGCACGCGTTCTTCACGCGGGGTGAGCGAGGCAAGGACGCGAGTGACTGTTTCCTTGAGGTTCTGCTGAATAGCCGCATCGACAGGGATGACGGCGTTCTTGTCCTCAATGAAGTCGCCCAGATGCGAATCTTCCTCGTCGCCGATCGGCGTTTCGAGCGAGATCGGTTCCTTGGCGATTTTCATCACCTTGCGAACCTTTTCGAGCGGCATCGACAGACGCTCGGCCATTTCTTCCGGGGTCGGCTCGCGGCCCGTTTCGTGGAGGAACTGACGGCTGCAGCGGACCAACTTGTTGATCGTTTCGATCATGTGGACCGGGATACGGATCGTGCGCGCCTGATCTGCGATGGAGCGCGTGATCGCCTGACGGATCCACCAAGTGGCGTAGGTCGAGAACTTGTAGCCGCGGCGGTACTCAAACTTATCGACGGCCTTCATCAGGCCGATATTGCCTTCCTGAATGAGGTCGAGGAATTGCAGGCCGCGGTTGGTGTACTTTTTCGCGATGGAGATGACGAGGCGAAGGTTCGCCTCCACCATTTCCTTCTTGGCGATCCGCGCTTCACGCTCCGCCTTTTGCACCATGTTCACGATACGACGGAATTCAGCCAGCGACATGCCGGTCGCTTGCGCGATTTCTGAAATCTCGGTGCGAATACGCTCGACATTGCCGCCTTCGTTTTCGGCGAACGCAGCCCATTTCTTGTCGATGGCGCGGACGCCTTCGAGCCAGTTTTCGTCGAGCTCATGGCCCATATAGCTGTCGAGGAACGACTTGCGCGCGACGCGGTGACGTTCTGCCAGGCGGAGCATCTGCCCGCCCAGTGCGGTCAGTCGACGGTTGTAGCTATACAGCTGATCAACCAGATACTCGATCTTGGAGTTGTGGAACTGGACGCTTTCAACTTCGGCGGTCAGCTCTTCGCGCAGCTTGTGGTACTTCTTCTCGTCATTGGCCGGGAAACCGTCACCTGCCGAGAGCGCTTCCATCCGCGACTGTTGGAGTTTGCCGAACTTCTTGTAGATCGACGTGATACGCGCAAAGCGTTCAAGCGCTTCGGGCTTCAGCGTTTCTTCCATCTGGGCGAGGGAAAGGGTATTGTCTTCCTCTTCCTCTTCGGCCGCCGCCTTCATCCGACGTTCGATCATGCCGTCTTCGTCTTCCTCGCCATCGGCGGGGGATTCTTCGGCAACGTCTTCTTCTTCCTTGTAGGTAGGTCCAGCGTTCTTTTCAGAAATCTCGCCGTCGCCGTCTTCTTCCTCATCGGTCAGCGCTTCAGGGGCAGGGCCCTTGGAGAGCATCGCTTCGAGATCAAGGATTTCACGTAGTTGCATCGTGCCTTCGTTCAGCGCGGTCGACCAGTCGATGATCGCGTTGAAGGTGATCGGGCTTTCGCAAAGGCCGAGGATCATGGTGTCACGGCCAGCTTCGATGCGCTTGGCAATGGCGATTTCGCCTTCGCGGCTCAACAGTTCAACCGCGCCCATTTCGCGCAGGTACATGCGAACCGGATCGTCGGTACGGTCGACGACTTCCTTCTTCTTTTCAATCTGCGGCGCGCCCATCGGGTCGGCAGCATCAACGGCTTCGACCTCTTCTTCAGGCTCTGCCTCTTCGCCATCTTCCGCGGCTTCGTCGTTTTCGACGATGTTGACGCCCATATCGTTGATCGCAGCCATCACGTCTTCGATCTGCTCAGAAGACATCTGGTCCTGCGGGAGAGCTTCATTCAGCTCGTCATAGGTGATGTAACCACGCTTCTTGGCGCGGGCGATCAGCTTTTTGACTGAAGCTTCGTTCAGGTCGATGAGCGGGGCATCTACGCTGTCCTTGTCCATCATTTCCGCAGTGTCAGTTTTGGCCATGTGACCCGGTATACCCTTCTTCAATCGCCGTTCTCATCCCGTTCAGCGAGCGATGCCAATTTTGCATCCGCTTCACGGCGCGCCTCCAGCAGGCGCATTTGTTCAGCAAACCCTGTTTCGTCCCAGTTTTCGGCGAGGCGAGCCGTTGCTGCTGCCAGCGCCGCATCCAGTTCCGGCCGCGCGGCGAGCGCTTCGATCGCCATCCCCAAGTCCCTCCGGGCGAGCTCCGGATTTGCCTGCCGCCGTGTGAAGGAAAAGGCAAGCCCATTCGCATCGACCAACTGTGCCGCAAGACCGCCGAAACCGCCACTTTCGCATATGGTGATCAATGCCTGAGAATCAAGCGCGGGATCGTCATAGGCGGCCTCGAGAAGAATGTTCCGCAAGGCTTCAAGTTCCCGGTCGGGCAAGGCGAGTGCCGATAGGGCTTCGGCGCAGGCCAGAATGACGGTGGGATGGTGGAGCAGACCGGCCAGAATTGCGCGTGCATAGATCGCATCGATGCCGCCCCCACTTATGGATCGGGTGGCGTTGGTCGGCGGCGCCTCATAGGCTTGGAAGCGCCCGCCACGCTGGCCAGGACGGCGGGGTTCAAAGCGCCGCTGCTCAAACCGGGGCTGGGCCTGGCGCCGGAAGGTATCATCAAAACGCTGCCGGAATTCGAGATCATATTGTTCTCGAACTGAGCCATTTTCAATAACTTGTGTATGATTTCTAAGGCGTTGTCTTAGTCCAGCTTTCGCCTCCGGTGTCGCCAATGGCTCGGCTTCAAGCTCGTGCCGCCAAAGCCGGTCGACCAGAGCCTCCGGCTTGTCGAGCAGCGCATCCATTGCAGCGCGTCCGCTCGATTTGATGAGGTCATCCGGATCTTGACCTTGCGGCAGGGTGACAAAGCTCAACGAACAAGCGGGCGCCAAGCCGGGCAAAGCACGGCCAATCGCCCGCACAGAGGCCTTTTGCCCGGCTGAATCGCCATCAAAGCAGAGAATGGGCGCGTCAGACAGCCGCCAGAGCCTGGCGATCTGGTGTTCGGTTAGCGCAGTGCCGAGCGGCGCAACCGCATCCTCAATCCCTGCCTGTGCGAGCGCGATGACGTCCATATAGCCTTCGACGACGATCACGCGGTTGGTCTTGCGGTTGGCAGGTCCCGCCCGGTCTATGTTGTACAGCGTCCGCCCTTTGTCGAACAGCGGGGTGTCCGGGGAATTGAGATATTTTGGCTCGCCAGCCCCCAAGATGCGGCCCCCAAAGGCAATGACCCGCCCCCGCGCATCGCGGATGGGGATCATCAGGCGGCCGCGGAACCGGTCGTAACTGTCCTTTTCATCAACCTTGATGAGGAGGCCTGCCTCAATCAGCATGTCCTCGCCAAAGCGGGCGAGGGCCGTCTTCAGATCGCCGCGGCTGTCAGGCGCATAGCCCATGCCGAATGTGGAAATGGTCGCGGCCTTGATGCCCCGTTGTTGCAGATACTGCCGCGCTTCGCCGCCTTTAACACCCTGCAATTGCTCACTATACCAACTGGCCGCTGCTGCCATGACGTCATGAAGGGAATTGGCCCGCTCTGCCTTTTCCGCAGCACGCGGGTCTGGCGCTGGGACCTCCAGGCCGGCCGCTTCCGCCAGTTCCTTGACCGCGTCCATAAACGGTAGCCCACGCTGATCGGTCATCCAGCGTATTGCATCGCCGTGCGCGCTACAGCCGAAGCAGTGGTAGAAGCCCTTTTCGTCATTAACGTAAAAGCTGGGCGTCTTCTCATTATGGAACGGGCAACAGCCCTTAAATTCCCGACCGGCCTTCGTGATTTTTACTGTGCGCCCGATCAACGCAGAGAGCTGCGTCCGCGCGCGCAATTCGTCGAGCCAGGCAGGGGAGAGAGTCACTACTTAGCCCCTCCCTTCCAAGGGAGGGGTTGGGGTGCGTGTATACCGCCGCTCAGGCAAGGTCGCTGCAATTTGAACAATGCGCGCCAACACACCATCCATGTTCCGCATGACATCAACATTT
>CAJBSR010000510.1 GCA_903958285.1 uncultured Sphingomonadales bacterium | reverse complement strand
GCCTGTCCATGCCAAAGCAGGATCTAGATAGTCGCAGCGGTTGAGGAACACCGTCCCGGTTTCAAGGTCGCGGGAGATGCGCTCTGCGGCCTGCGCATCCTCGCTCCAGATCGACGCGCTGAGGCCATAGGGGCTATCATTCATGAGGCGGATCGCCTCTGCATCATCGCAGACCTTCATGATGCCAACCACCGGGCCAAAGCTCTCATCGCGCATCACCGACATGTCGTGCGTCACTTGGGTCAGGACTTGCGGCGCCATATAGGGCGTGCCCACCGCATCGGCGGCGAACGACGCGGGGTCGATATGCGCCTTGGCACCCGCCGTCACCGCATCCTTTATCTGGCCGCGCACAAAGTCTGCAGCGGACGCCTTGACCATCGGCCCCAAGGTTGTGGCCGCATCAAGCGGATCGCCAAGCACATAGCTTTGCGTGAGGGCAACAAAGCCTTCGACAAAGGCGTCGAACAGGCTTTCATGGACGTAAATCCGTTCAATCCCGCAGCAGCTTTGCCCTGAATTGAAGAAGGCCCCGTCCACCAGATTTTCAACGGCATAGTCAAGGTTGGCATCCGCGCGGACATAGGCTGGATCTTTGCCGCCCAGTTCCAGACCGACATTGATGAAGCCGCCGGCCGCTGCACCTTCAATCACCTTACCCGCGTCAACCGAGCCAGTGAAGCAGACCATGTCCACCGTCCGCGACCCAATCAACCGCGACGTTTGATCATGGCTGAGTGCCAGATTGCGGAAGAGCCCGGCGGGGAAGCCAGCCATATCGGCTGCCTTCTGAAAACGTTCCCCCACCAGCAGCGTTTGCGCCGCATGCTTCAGGATAACGGCATTGCCCGCCATCAGCGCAGGCACGACCGAATTCACTGCCGTCAGAAACGGATAGTTCCAAGGCGCAACGGTGAGAACGACGCCCAGTGGCTCACGGGTGATGTAGCGTTCAAACCCGACGATTTCGTCCGGCGTAATCTTTGCCAGAGCGTTGTCGGCAATAGCGATCATGTGGCGGGCGCGTTCCGCAAATCCGCGCAATTCTCCCGCGCCATAGCGCACAGGGCGACCCATCTGGCGCGCGAGTTCGGGAACAATCTCGTCCTCCATCGACAGCATCGCATCGACAAAGGCATGGCACAGCTCTGCGCGGGCGCTGATCGGCTGATTGCGCCAATCGCGCTGGGCAGCGCGCGCCGCGGCCACTGCGGCAGCGACTTCTTCCTCAGAGGCAAATGGGCGCGTCGCGAGGATGCCATCATCAATAGGCGAAATGCAGGTGAACACGGACATGAGCTTCCTAAGATCAGATAATTTCGAAATAACGCGCTAATTGCCAATCGGTTATGGCCTTGCGCGCCTCACGTTCTTCCCATTCGCGGGTCGCCGCATAATGATCAACAAATTTGTCGCCGAACAGGGCGCGGGCAGGCTTTGAGGCCTTTAGGCGCTGGGCCGCTTCCCACAATGTCGTGGGCAGTGCCATCCGCGCGGGGAATTTCTTGGCATAGGCGTTGCCCTCAATCGGGGCTGTCGGCTCAATGCGGTTCTCAATGCCCCACAGGCCGGACCCAATGCTGGCGGCAAAGGCGATGTAGGGATTAATGTCTGCTGCTGCGATCCGATACTCGACCCGCTGCGACTTGGGCGATCCTCCGATCACGCGCAGGGCGCAGGTCCGGTTCTCATATCCCCAGCTTGCGCTGGTCGGAGCCCATGCGCCAGGGATCAGCCGAGTATAACTGTTGACGGTACAGGCAATCATGCTCAAAAATTCGGGCATCAGCGCCTGCTGACCACCGACAAACCAACGCATCGTGTCCGACATGCCAAGCGGTTTATCCGCATCATAAAACACCGGCTTGCCCGACTTTTCATCGACCAGTGACATGTGCAGATGGCCCGACTGGCCGGGCCAGTCGTTCGACCATTTCGCCATAAACGTCGCCATCCAGCCGCGTTTTTGCGCCAAGATCTTGGTCATGGTTTTGAACAGGGCGGCCTTGTCGGCTGAGGCCATCGCATCGTCGAACTTAATCGCCGCTTCCAGCACGCCGGGGCCGGTTTCGGTGTGCAACCCTTCAATCTCCATGTCCATGTCGAGACACAGCTTCATCAACTCGTGATAGAAATCGGCGTGCACGCTGTTGCGGATCATCGAATAGCCGAATTCGCCGGGCGTGATGTTGTTGAGGTTCTGGAAATTCTTCGCGCGAACCGAATGCGGGGTTTCATCAAAGACGAAGAACTCGAACTCGGCGGACGATTTGACCGCAAAGCCCATCGCGTTGGCGCGTTCCACCACACGGCGGAGCAAAGAACGTGGGCAGACGGGTTCCATGTGGCCCGAGAACTCCCCAAGGACGAGCGGCATATTGTCCTCAAACGGGATCAGTCGGGTCGTCTCGGGCAGCAATCGTGCCTCGGCATCCGGATAGGCCGTGTGCCAGCCGGTCGTCTGCAGATTGTCGAGCAACTGATCACGGCTGTCCCAGCCCATCACGACGTCGCAAAAGCCGAAGCCATGTTCCAGTGAGGAGACAAGCTTATCGCGCGTCATGTATTTCCCGCGCAGAACGCCATCAATATCGAACACCCCCACCTTGGCATAAGGCATCGGCGATTGCTCGACATAGGCTTTGAGTTCGTCGGCTGTGCGCGGCGCGCTGGTCTTGGTCATTCGTATCAAACCTCAATCTGTATTGCAGAGCCGGGAGAAGGCAGTTTCTAAGCGGCCTCCCCCACCCCTGATCTTAAGCCTCGCCGACTGCGGCTTCGGCTGCCGCAATTTCTTTCGCCCGGGCCGAAATCCGGTCCCCGACCGGTGGACCCTTAAACCGCTTATTCTCAATGCCGAACCAGGCAAGGAGTGTCAGCACCGCAATGGCGCCAAGGACCGTCAAAGCGAAATCATTCGGCGGTTGCACGCCGACGTAGAAGATCACACCGGCAATCGCGATGCACAGCACAGCGACGACGCGGAACACAGGACCCATGTCCCAAGGACCCATTTTCGTCCAGCTATTGCCATAGGCGAACAGGCCAGCCGCAATCGGCATGGCATAGGACAGATAGAGCGCGATTGAGGTCACGGCGACAGCCACTGAATAGGCCCCGGCAAAGGACGTGAACCCAACCGCAAGCGCGGCACTGGTCCAGATCGCATGGACCGGGGTGCGGTATTTCGGACTGATTGTCTTAAGGTAACGCGACCCCGGTAACCCATCGTCGCGCGCAAAGGCAAAGGTCATGCGCGATGCCGACGTCACCGTGGCAAGGCCGCAAATAAACTGGGCCACAAGGATGATGGCATAGAGCACATATTTGAGCGCCGGCGGGATCGTTGCGTCCATCACATAGAAGAACACGTTCCAGCCCTGCTTAGCGGCCTCGTCCATATCCGGGATGGCAAGGACAAAGGCGCTGGAGAACATCCAAGCAAACAATGCTGCCCAGAACACGGAATGGATGATCGCGGTCGGCACTTTTTTGGCAGCGCCCACGGTTTCTTCCGACGTATGCGCAGACGCATCATAGCCGGTCAGCGTGTAAATCGGCAGCAGCAGACCGAGGAAGAAGATCAACATCATCGAACTGGTTTCGGGCCAGACATCGCCCCCGGCAGCCCCCGAATAGTTTGTGAACGTCCACAAGCGGCTGAAATCAAGCGTTGGCGCATAAGCCAAGAGGGACACAGTGAGCAGGACGGCCCCTGCGAGGATCAAATATCCGGACAGATCGGTCAGCTTGGTCGTGGCCTTGATGCCCAGATGATTGATGAGCGCCTGAACGCCCGTCATCACAATCAAAAAGATGAGCTGCGACCAATAGCCCGCCTCAATCCCCACGAAGGAACCGAAGGACCCAACAAAGAAGTTGAACGTGCCGACGTTGATCGCGGCTAAAACCGTGATCAGGCCGATCAGATTGAGCCAAGCCGTCAACCAGCCCCAAAAACGCCCGCCAAGGATCGAGCTCCAGTGATAAAGTCCGCCTGCCGTTGGAAAGGCGGAAGACAGCTGAGCCATGCCAAGTGCGAACAGCAAGGCGGCCATGCCGCCGACGATCCAGCCGATACCCAGTGCCGCGCCACCCGCGCCACTGGTACCCTGACCCAGCGAGTTGATCCCGCCCGACAGGATGCAGATGATCGAAAATGAGATCGCGAAATTGGAAAAATGCCCCATGCGTCGGGACAATTCCTGAGCATAACCCATATTGTGCAATGTCTGCACATCTTCAGAGTGAAGCGTATCATCCTGTTTTGGCATGACTTATCCCCCTTTTCCAGTTTCCAACTAGGCTGCCTGTCTGGCGTCCAGACCCTCCACCGCATTGCGCAGCATCGGCGCAAGCCTTTGCGCCCAAGCCGATTGTCCAGCTTCAGTGGCGATCAGATCATTGCGGATCTCGATCATAAGTGAAGCCAATCCGTTCCTCTCGGCATGGCGCGTCAAGGTGTAATAAACCCCGTCGCCCGGCCCATAAGGTTCATTGTCGCCGACCGTTAGGTGATCCTCAACGCGCAGTTGCAGCGCAAGGCTTTGGGCCAACCGGTGATCGGAGTTATGGACAAGGCCAATATGCCAGGGCCGCTCTTCACCGTGATATTCCGGCGTAAAGCTGTGGATTGAAACCACCGCCTTCAGACGGTCAGCGCCCTCGTTCCGAACCGCCTCAATGCACTCATGAAAAGGCGTATGAAAGGCTTCGGTTCGCGCCGCGCGCTCCTCTTGAGACAGACCAACATTACCAGGGATCGGCGTCGCTTCGCCAATCTCCACGATTGCATCCCAATCGCCGGGATCGCGGTTGCAGTCGATCAGCAGGCGCGACGCCGTGGCCAGAATGGCGGGGCAGTCGAGCAACTGAGAGATCAGGCGTGTCACCTCTGCTGCTCCAGGGTCCCATGCAAAATGCTTCTTCAGATCATCTTGAGTAAGACCAAGCGCGCCGAAATCTTCAGGAACAAAATTGCTGGCATGGTCACAAACCAAGAGAACGGGGCCACGCCCCGCTGCATGTGATTGCTCTGGCTTGGCCACTGAAAACTTCGGAGGCTTCACCTCAGGACAACTCGGAACAATATAGGGTCGTCCTGCATATCTCACCCGCTGCGTTGAGTTTAACGAAGGGCATCAAGCCTGCCGTTAACCAGTAAGTCATGCCATTCCCAAGCGCGAGTCAAGGTCGAATGTCCCGCTGCCAACGGATCATTTGGCGGAATGCCCCCATCAAGACCGGAAAGCCGCTGCGCGTCTCGGTGCGAAGGATGGATCAGAAGCAAGGGACAACCGGATATTCCTCAATGCCGACTATGCGAAGAAGCCGACCAAAAATGGAAGATGAATCGCACTTATGGTTCAAGTCTTTATCCCTCTTGCGCAAGCCACCCCCAGCGCTAAGACCGTGACATCGGCTCATCGCGTGCGGTGGGAGAATGCCCGATTGCCTGACACCTTTCCGAGCGACATTCGGTCTGGACGTCTTGCAGAAATGTGCGGGCACGGAACATGGGGCACGGTGGGGGGATACAGATGGACAGCGCAGCGCAGCATTCTGAAAAGGTCAGCAGCCATCCCAAGGGTGTTTACTACCTAGCATTTACCGAGACGTGGGAGCGCTTTTCCTTTTACGGGATGTCGGCGCTTATGACCCTTTATATGGTCAAGGAACTGCTGCCGAAGCATGCGACTGAAGTCGTCGGACTGTCGACGCTCAGAGGGCTGATCGGGTTTAACGGCGCAATGTCCGACGTGGCCTTCGCCTCCATCGTCTATGGCTGGTATGCCGGGCTTGTCTATTTCACCCCGCTTCTCGGCGGATGGGTGGCTGACCGGATCTTGGGGGCAAAGCGCACAGTCATGATCGGCGTGCTGCTGATGAGCGCAGGCCATTTTGCGATGTCGTTCTATTCGACCTTCCTGCTCGCGCTGGTACTGCTCATTCTCGGTTCCGGGTTTCTCAAGGGCAATATTTCGGCGCAGGTCGGATCGCTTTATCCGCGCGACGATGATTCTATGCGGTCGCGTGGGTACACGATTTTTTCGACAGGCATTAACATCGGCGCCGCCAGCGGCCCGCTCGTTACCGGCCTCGTCGCGGCCATTTATGGCTGGCACGCGGGCTTTGCTGTTGCAGCAGCGCTCATGCTTCTCGCGCTGATCAGCTACATGCTGGGCCAGAAGCACTTGCCAGACGACCGGCCGGTCCGGCGCGAACGCGAGAAGGCCCCGCCCTTAACCGCGAGCGAGCGCAAGCGCGTTCTCTTCCTTCTCTTGGTGATCACCCTCACCATTCCGGCGGAAATCACCTATCCAATGGTGTGGAGCATCGGCATCCTGTGGGTGGACCAATATGTGAACCTTGCCACCCCGGTGGGCGTGATCCCATCCAGCTGGTTTGCGTCGATGGACTCGCTTGGGTCCATTCTGTTTGCACCTGTCCTGGTGCTTCTCTGGAGTTGGCAGTCCAAGCGAGGCAGTGAACCGGCCAGCGTGACCAAGCAGGGGATCGGCACCGCCATTGTCGCCTTTGCAGCCTTGCTGTTTGCTTATGGCAATTGGGGTCTCACCGAACCGGACAGTGTCCCTGTGGGCTGGGCGATTGCCGGATGGCTAATCATGGGTCTAGGCTGGATGTATTATTGGCCAACCACCCTTGCCATTGTCAGCAAGGCAGCGCCGCCGCGTATGGCATCGACGTTGATGGGCGTGGCTTTCCTTTCCCCGTTTGTTGCCCATGTGATGGCGGGATGGGTCGGCAGCTATTTTGACCAGATGACGCCTTCGACCTTCTGGGCAATGGATGCCGCCATTGGCGCGGTGGGCGCCACGCTCATTCTGCTGTTGCGCAAGCCTTTGCAGCGGGGCCTTGAAACCGGCCTCAACCCCTGATGACGTTGGGGGGCTGTGATGCAGCCGAATGGAAGGCACGCGTAGATCTGGCAGCAGCCCACCGGCTCGCCGTCCATTACGGCTATCACGAGGGCATCGACAACCACTTCACCGTGCTTGTGCCGGGACATGTTGACCGCTTCCTGCTCGCACCTTTCGGCCTGCACTGGTCTGAAATCCGCGCGCGTGATTTTCTGGTGGTCGACTTTGCGGGCAATGTGCTTTCGGGCGAAGGGCCAGTTGAGGATACGGCCTTTCACATCCACGCGCCGATACACGCCGCTCGGCCTGATGTGGCCTGTGTGATGCACACTCACATGCCCTATGCCACCGCGCTGAGCTTATTGGAGGCGCCCGAGCTCCTGATGGCGAGCCAAAACGCGATCGGCT
>CAJBSR010000509.1 GCA_903958285.1 uncultured Sphingomonadales bacterium | reverse complement strand
GGATAATAGGTGCCGCCTTTGATGGTCGAGTCATTGCAAACAATCATCACCTCGCGACCCGACACCCGCCCGATGCCGGTGATCAGCCCAGCCCCGTGAATGGCATCATCATATTGACCATAGGCAGCCAACCCGCCCAATTCGAGAAAGGGCGAGCCCGGATCGAGCAAGCGCGCCACCCTTTCGCGCGGCAATAATTTGCCCCGCGCCAAATGCCGCTCGCGCGCCTTCACCGGCCCGCCCAAAGCGGCTGCCTCGCGCTTGGCCATCAAATCGTCCCGCAGGGCCTGCCAGGCCAAACGGTTCTGTCCGGCGAGCGGATCGGCGGCAAGCGTGCTGGTCAACACGGGCATCGGCATTCCATCCTTGGGCTCTCGTCTGGTGGTCGACAGCATGCCGCATAAACAGGCAAGCCGTCAAAGCGGCAACGGCTCCGGCATACTGGCAATTGGTCGTAGCGTGTTGAACAAAAACGCACGCCTAAAGGCCCGGCCTCATCCCTTGCAAGAGATGGACAGGCAGAGTGCGAGAACCAATTTCCAGGACGATTAACGAATTTTTAAGCATGATTCGTTATGTATACCCCGTTCAAGCCATAATCCGGAATTTATTCGGATCAATGACCTTGAAATTATCGGTAATGGCGCAGCAAAACTTCGGCCAGTTTCGGGGCACTTTTTCGCATAGGAATTCGAGGGTCACCTCGGCGAACTGCGCGCATGTCGCATAGGTTTTGTTGTGCGTGATGTTCCTATGCATAACGCCCCACAGCCTCTCAATTGGGTTCAGATGCGGACAATAGGCAGGGATGAAATGCAGTTTAATCCGGCAGCCGGGCCTCTGAAGCCACTCGTGCACGAGCTTGGCGTGGTGATAGCGCGCGTTGTCGAGATAAACGTGGATCAACGCCATCATCGGCCACGCCGCCATGATTGATTCCAGCAGTCTGATCGTTGAGGCTGCGTCGACGGTTTCAACTTTGATCATGCGCGTCTGTCCGGTTTCAAGATCGATCGCGCCGTGAATGTTGATGCGCTGGCGCCCGCTGGTTTGTTCAATCGCGGGGTTGTCAGATACCAGAGCCCAACAGCCTGCTGGGCGCGCCGCGTGGGTTGGGTGGACCGCGTCAACAAACACGACGGCCTCGTTATCAGGCAATGAATTCAACAAATTTTCATAGGTCTCGATAAACGCCTTCTGCGTCTTCACGTTGAGCTTGCGGGAGATGATCTCGGGCTTGCGGTAGGTCAGGCCGAGACGATGCAGCAGCGCGATCAACCCCGAACGGCCCGCATAAGCGAGGCCGAACTCCCGCTCAATCCAGGCGCCAATCTCGCGCGTCGAACGCGGAAATGTCGCGCCAACCCACGCCGTTAGCCTTTCTTGCTGTTCGCCATTGAACTGACAAGCGCTGCCACCAGAGTCAAAGCAAGCCAAGCCTTCGACCCCGCCCTCGGTAAACAATTTATGCCAGGCGCGGACCGTCGCGTCGTCGATCAATAAACCTTCTGCGACTTTCGCGAAGCTCCAGCCCGCGTCTAAAAGCACCACGGCGTTGGCACGTCGCGCCAGGCGATGCTCGGCTGAGCCATCCTTCGCAAGGGCGATCAGATCGGCACGGTCAACGGCAGACAAAAATCGGGGACGAATCATGTCAGCCAGAAGAATCCCTAAACCTTCTCGTGGCAAGCAATTTTCGTGTTTCAGCGGAGTCTGGGTATACTAAATTGTCTCTAGTCAATGTGGAATGAGACCAAGGCCCTTTAAAGAGCGATTTTGGCTGTGTTGCACATTCTCTAAGTGTCACATCCCGGTAGTTGATATGGCTGTTTTCTGAACAACTCCGGCTTCATGCTATGCCAGTCCTTCATGGCCTGCAAGGGTGTATTGCTGCCCAAGGCTGATTGCGGAAGCTGCTGGTTGTAAAGC
>CAJBSR010000508.1 GCA_903958285.1 uncultured Sphingomonadales bacterium | reverse complement strand
CTGAGCATCTGACCCTAATTTGGAAATCAGCAAACCCGCGTGGCGCAGCCCCATGCTTTTCCAAAGCGCGAAGTCCTGTTCCCAAGACCAGCTAAAACTGCACATGGCATTGACCGAAAGTCTGGGGTGGATCACTGCGCAGGTCCTTCCAGCAGGCTGCGCAGGCGGATGATTTCGCTTTCGAGCCAGCGGACCTCGCTGAAATTCTCTCGTCCTTCGCGCTCCAATATCGCCTCGGTCGCCCCGAGGGTGATTGCCAGAGCATCTTTGTTGTCACCGCTGATGGCTAATATCGATTCTGCGAGATGGAGAGCTTCGGATGGCCGTGCTGCATTCAGATGGTCGCGCGCGCAGGCCAGCACCGGCTCGATGCCTCCGGCCAGTTTGATGAGGTCGGGAAAAACTGCCTGCGGTGGCACATCATAGAGTTCGGTCGTCGATTCATACCGGAACCAGCCAAGATGCTCTTCCCAGATTGCGCGAACAATCCATGTGGTTTTTCCGTGTCCTTGTGGAATGGCGATATCGTTAGGCATTTTGATCGACCGCATCAACTCCCACAGACTTTTACCCGCATTCATCCCCTTAAAGGTTTCGTCACGCAGGTACGTTGCAGCTCTGTGCATTTTTGTTAGGCTGTCGCGGATTTTCTCCGTTCCGCGCAACGGATCGCCATGCCCCGTGATCAAGAGGTCAGGCGCAAGGTCGATCACGCGCTGAACGCTGTCGAGATACCATTGCACATAACGATAGCGCTCGCCGCGTACCGTATAAAGGTTGGGGACATGCCCGAAAATTGGCCCGGTCATGTTACCGGTGAACACGATCCGTTCCTGCGGCATCCATACCAGCAGCGAGTCAATGGTTTCTCCGCCAGGAACCGAAAGGAGTTCAAAATTACGTCCGCCCATTTCAAATGCATAGCTGTCGTGAAAAGTCGTCGTGATGACAGGCTCGGGCCGCTCGACAACTTCTTGCTTAAGATCGCGACACCACAATCGGCGGGAACGCCGCTTCATCACATCACCAAGGTCGCGGTAATAGGTGCGGGTGAAGGCAAAATTAGCATGAGCAATCGTTTCGACGCCTGACATGTTAAAGGTCGGCCATCCGCCGATATGATCTTCATGGCTTTGGGTGAAAATGATTTTACGGATCAGCTTGTCACTGACAGCGTCAAGGCGGAGCTTGTTTTCAGCTGCGTTGAAAATCATGCCGGTGTTGATCAGGACGTCGCCATCATCGGTTAAAACCCGGTATAGATTTGACACATCTTTCGACATAAAAATGCCGTGGCCTAAATCAACCGCATCCTGCCGACCCGCACCATCACTGACGATTTGTGCATTGAGTGGCTGATTGGCATCGCGTGAGATTTGGGTCATTGTTTGACTTCTTCCCGATAAGGAAATGCATCGCGATAAAAGGCGAAGCGTTCACGCAGCGCCTGCGCATCTAGATTAAAGTCACCCGCTAGATCATATACAACGCGGCCATCTTTTCCGCGCGGGTGACTGTCCATATAGTCGCGCATGTCGGTTAGACTTTCAGGCGCTGACGCCAATCCAGCAAAATCGAGCACTTTCTGCGCCGTTCCCACATCATCGGCAATGATATCACCAAACAAGATGTCTAGGCGCTGGCCGCTTGGAATTTTATCCATATCGCGTAAATAGGCGCGCAGCATCCGTTCGATCCTGTCCACCCAATAGGCGACATGGGCCTGTATGTCCGGCTGCTTTTGATCGTTGAGGATCGAAAGCCCACGCATCGTCAGAACCGACTGGATGATTGCCAGCGGATCGCGGTGAATCTGCACAATATAAGCATCAGGATAGTTCGCGATGAGTGCTGGAAGCTGTTCGCTATGCTGGTTGCCCTTCAATATCCAGCGACGGT
>CAJBSR010000507.1 GCA_903958285.1 uncultured Sphingomonadales bacterium | reverse complement strand
GCCCGTGATCTTGATCCCGGTCGGGTTCGTCGACCATCAGATCGCGCTGCACTTCGGGACGGCGCAGCAATTGGTCGATTTTAGAGGCACTGTCGAGCCGGTAATCGAGCCGGAAGCGCAGATCGGGCGCGAATTTCAGATTGACCCGCTTCGCGACATTCGAGCGCAGATATTTGTGATGGCGCTTCAAAGCCTCCATCACGCCTTTTTCAAGGCTCTTGTCGTGCAGCACCAGATAGGCGGTTGCGAGTTTGAGATCGGGGCTCATCCGCACTTCGGGAATGGTGATAAAGGCGCGGGTCAGCACGTCCTCGGGGATATCGCCGCGCGAAATCAGGCTGGTAAGCGCATGACGCACCAATTCTGCGACGCGCAATTGCCTTTGGGAGGGGCCAGCTTGCCCCGTGTCTTTACGAACTGCCATGGTCTCGACCTCTGCCGGGATCGGACCGGCTGATGGAGGGAAAAACCCGCCCCACAGCAATGGGACGGGGTGGGCAACGGCCGCTTACAGCGACCGCCGGATTTCTTCGACGCGATAACATTCGATGATGTCGCCTTCGCGCATGTCCTGATAATTCTCGAAGGCCATACCGCATTCCTGACCCGAACCGACTTCTTTGACTTCGTCTTTGAAGCGTTTCAGGGTCGACAGCTTGCCTTCGTGGATCACCACATTGTCGCGGATCAGGCGCACGCTGGCACCGCGTTCCACACGGCCGTCCTGAATGAGACAGCCGGCAACCTTGCCGATTTTCGACACGCCGAACACCTGCAGGATACGGGCTTCGCCCAGACGCTCTTCGCGCAGGGTCGGGGCCAGCAGGCCGGACATGGCCTTTTTGATGTCATCGACCAGATCATAGATGATGTTGTAATAGCGGATTTCGATACCGGCGCGTTCGGCCGCCTCGCGTGCTTCCTTGTTGGCGCGCACGTTGAAGCCGATCACGACAGCATGCGAGGCTTCCGCCAGCGTGATATCGCTCTCGTTGATGCCGCCGACACCGGCATGCATCACCCGCGCCATCACTTCCTCGTTGCCCGCTTTGTCCAGCGCGCCGATGATGGCTTCGACCGAACCCTGCACGTCACCCTTGACCAGCAAGGTGAATTCCTTGCGGCCTGCGGTTTTGAGCTGGCTCATCATATCGGCCAGAGTGCCACGCGCCGTGCCCTGACGGGCGGCGGAGCGTTCGCGCTTCTGGCGCTGGCGATAGGCGGTAATTTCACGTGCCCGCGCCTCGTTTTCGACCACCGCAACGCGGTCACCGGCTTCGGGAGCGCCGTTGAAGCCCAGAATTTCAACCGGAACCGAAGGACCGGCTTCCGTGACCGGCGATCCGTTTTCCGACAGAAGCGCGCGGACGCGGCCCCATTCGGACCCCGCGACAACGATATCTCCGGGATGCAGCGTGCCGCGCTGGACCAGGACGGTGGCCACAGGACCGCGACCGCGATCCAGCTTGGCTTCGATCACCGTGCCTTCACCCGGACGATCCGGATTGGCCTTCAAATCCAGCACTTCGGCTTGCAGGGTGATCATTTCCAGCAATTTATCGAGATTGGTGCGTTCCTTGGCCGAAACCTCGACT
>CAJBSR010000506.1 GCA_903958285.1 uncultured Sphingomonadales bacterium | reverse complement strand
GTACGGCAGGGGCAGGCAGCGCCCATCGTCCTTCCGGCGCACAAGCTGAAATCTGAAGCCCGTGAATTTGGCGCTGAGGCTTTGGCCGCGCTTGCGGAAGACATTGAACTGAGCGCGCGCGACTGTGTCGAATGGCGCCAGAACCCGGCAGATCTCGTTGAACAGGTCGTGGCCCTCCGCCCACTTTATGAAGCGACGGTGCAGGCCATTGATGAAGCGACTAATCCGCTCAAATCCCGTCGCCCGGCCTTTGGTGCCGCCAGCCGCTAACGCCTGACGGGCGGGGCTATTAGTCCTGCGCCGCCTCGGACTGAAGCTGGATGTAATTGTGAAGCCCCATCTGGCGGATCATTTCGAACTGCGTTTCCAGCACGTCGACATGATGCTCCTCATTTTCCAGAATGTGCGCAAACAGATCACGGCTCACATAGTCGCGCACCGCTTCACAGTGCTGGATGGCGTCGCGCAGCAGGGGAAGGGCTTCCTCTTCCAGCTCCAGATCGGCCTTTAGCACCTCTTCGACATTCTCACCGATGCGCAGGCGGCCGAGCGACTGGAAATTGGGGAGCCCGTCAAGAAACAAGATGCGCTCCGCCAGCTTGTCGGCGTGCTTCATCTCATCGATGGATTCCCCATATTCAAACTTGGCAAGCTTGGTCATGCCCCAGTTGTCCAGCATCCGGTAATGGAGAAAATACTGGTTGATGGCCGTCAGCTCATTCTTGAGCGCTTCATTTAGAAATTCGATGACCTTCTTGTCGCCGCGCACGTGCGTGTCTCCTCGGGTGATGAAGGTGTGATGCTATCAATGAAAAAACGGAAGGGCCAGCCTCAGCAGGCAGCAGATTGTTCCGTGCGGATGATTTCATGCGCAAAGGGAATGCAGGCGCCACATTTGACCTGGCATCCCAACGACCGATAAGCGCGGGCAGGGCTTTTGGCACCGGTGCGCGCGGCTTCGCGGACATCTTTTTCACGTAAAGCGTTACAGACGCAAACGACCATCACTTGCTCCACTATTGCGACTCATTCGCTACAGTAAATGCAAATGCTTCGCAATAGAGAAGTTTGACGGATCAGAAGTAGCGGACAAGACCGAAGCGGATGCGGTGTCGGTCATTCTTATACAGGGTCAGCGAACTGTCCGTCCGATTGAAATCATAGGTGACCGACGGGGAGAAGCCCCAGAGCCGCAGCGACCGAAGCCCAACTTGCGCGCGGGCGTTGAAGCGCCAGTCCTTGCGCGGATCAGCTGAGAAGAGCGGCAAGGGCGCGTCATAAACGGCGCGGGACACGCCGCCCGAAAGGCCGACGGAGATGCCCATCGGCAGTTCCCCGATGATGCCCAGGTTCGAGCCGATTTCATGGCCCGAGTAAGATTTGGAGTTCAAAAGCTCACGGCGACCAAAGACGGCGACATAACCGATCATCGACGCCGCAATAACGCGCTCATAGGCGGCCTGCGCCGACAGGCTCCAGCCGGTATAGGCAGAGGCAAAGCCAGACTTTGCGTAACGCGCATCGATGTTGAGCCCGAGGCGGTGTCCGCTGGTAAAGTCGTGCTGGAAGCCGAGGCGCGCGCCGCCGCCGGTGCTGGCGCTCTTGCCGCCATACCAGCGCTGTAGGCCAAGTGCTTGGACCGTTACGCGGTTGTTCTCGCTCAATTGGATTTCAGGGCCGGCGGCGAATTGCAGCGCGAAATCATCGGCGGCTTTGCCCTCATAATTCATCGCCTGG
>CAJBSR010000505.1 GCA_903958285.1 uncultured Sphingomonadales bacterium | reverse complement strand
GTTTCCGTCCGCTTTCCCTGTCAGGAGGCGGTCGCTCTAACTTGAGGTCATGGACTCAATTTCCCGCCGCAGTTCTACCTCGGTGAAGGGCTTTGTCAGCTTGTGCCAGTCAGGATCCAGATCATCCTCTAGCTGTTGGTGGCCTGTCATGATGAGCACCAGAAGGCCCGGCCGCTCTTGCGCTATTCGATGTGCCAACTCCACTCCGGTCATGCCCGGCATACTGTAATCCGTAATGAGGAGATCGACGCCAAGGCCCTGATGCACCATCGGCAGGGCGCGCATCGGGTCTTGCGCGGCCATCACGCGATAGCCCAAGTCCTGCAGCATGGAGACGATGCCGAGCCGAAGCAACGGATCGTCATCGACCACCAGAATGTCCGTGTTACGTGGCATCGCAGGCTCTGATTGCCGTTCCAGTGACGCCCTGGCCGCGCGACATGTTGCGGCGTTCAATAGCTGGGCGGGTCGCTTGCGGGGAAAGATTCGTCCCCTGCCTGATCGACCTTGTCCCACGTCTCTCCGGGCGTATCGCGCATCCCTTCCGGTCCGGCGGAACGGGTCTGGTCGAAATTGGCTGGGTCACTCTCCCCCTGCGCAAAAGCAGCAGAGGTGGCGTGGTCTTCGGCATCATCCCGCATACGCCACCAGGCATAAACGGCGGCACTGGTGATGAGAGTCACAGCGGCAAGCGTGACGGTGCCCAATATCTTCATCGTCATCGGCGTCATGCCGAACGACGTGTCGTCGACGTGCGGTTGGCTCGGCCTCTTGGCCATATTGATGTCCTTTGATGGGGATGGCAGCGCGGATAGTCAGGCTGCCGCTTGAAAACTGTCTCTCGCGCTGCGCACGGCAAGATAGGCCGGGTCAAACCAGGCGATCCGTCTTAAGGATTCCCAATCCAATATGGTCAGCCGGCGCGATTGCAGCTCGATCAGTTGCATGGACCGCATTTCCTGCAGGGTGCGGTTAACATGCACCGGGGTCAGCCCGGCGAGATCGGCCAAGTCGAGTTGCGTGAGCGGCATGTCGCACGACTTTTGGTCGGCAGCTCCGACGCTCGATAACCTCGTATAGAGTTCGCACAGCAAGTGAGACAGGCGCTCTATCGCATTCTTGCGTCCAAGATTGACGAGCCATTCCGCCTGAATTTGCTGCGTAAACTGCGTCTGACGCCAGAGAAACTTCATGAGACCAACATCGTCTGCAGCTTGGGATTCCATCTCGCGGCGCGATGTGCGGCTTGCCTGAATAGGTGTCAAAGCGACGACCGATTGGACCGCGCGGCCGCCATCCAACCAACACGGATCGCACAGGTCTCCCGGTAAATAGAGGCCAGTGATCTGACGACGACCGTCCGAAAGGAGACGGTAGCGGCCGGCCCAACCTTGCAGAATCTGATGGAGGTGATCCGGCCGCTCTCCGCCTCGGGCGAGATGTTGGTGATGGCGCAGAGTGAACGCCGTGCTCGGCAGGCGTTCTGTCCCTGCTGATGCCACGGCGGGCGGCGCCCAGCTTTCGCGGGGCTGGATTGCGTCTTGTAGCACGACGTGTGTCCCCTTGTTTCTTTCAAGGAGAACGCAGGAGTGCGCAGAACGTTCCCGCAGCCGAGACCCCGCAAAGGTGATCCAGCATTTTGGACTGTTGCTGGAACAAGTGCGTGTGGCCGCCGTTCCCATCCTGTCAGACTGCCGACTGCCACGCTCTCCCCCCCGTGGCCCGGCAGTTGGGTAAGCGGTCTGACACACTCCTGGGCGCCTGTAGTCCGTAGTTGGAGTGCCAGGGTTGGTTTCGCCAACCCTTAGGCCCGCCATCCGCCCCCGGATGGCGGGCCATATTGTTCGGGCTGCCCCGATCGCCCCGTTTCCCAGTCGCGTCTCTTTCGGTTAGACAGCACAAATGACGGATGCAC
>CAJBSR010000504.1 GCA_903958285.1 uncultured Sphingomonadales bacterium | reverse complement strand
GGAAGGGCTTGGACAGAACCTTCGCATTAGGCATGGCCTGCCCCGCCTTCAGCGACACTGCCGAGAAACCGGTGATGAACATGACCTTCATGTCCGCATGAATGAGCGTGACCTTCTGGGCGAGTTCAATCCCGTCCATTTCCGGCATGACAATGTCCGTCAACAGCAGGTCGAAGGCTTCACCCGCCTCAATCAGGTCCAGCGCGGCGGTGCCACGGTCTACGGCGGTCACGTGATAGCCGGCCCGCTCCAGGGCGCGAACGAGATACTGGCGCATCACATCATCATCTTCAGCCAGCAAGATATGGATCATTTGTGCCCTCATAATCGCGCGTCCGGATTGCAGTCATCCGTAAGACTTTAGCTTAGCAGGCACACCTTAACATTTTTTCACAACGTTTGACGAAGGTTGCGGTTTCAGGGTGGCAGACATTGCCAGCAATTCGCGTCCCCTTTAGGGCGAAAGGGATGAACAGTTCGTTCGACCAATCCGGCCCGGATACGCCGCTATGGCCCGTCATTCTGTCAGTGCCGCATGCGGGTCGCGCTTACCCGCCTGATCTGGCCGATGACTGTCGCTTCCCTGCAGACCGGCTGCTCCCACTGGAAGACCGCCTAGCCGACCAGCTGACGGCGGCAGCCTTTGCAGCTGGGTTTACGGGTATTGTAGCTAGGACGCCCCGGGCCGTTATCGACCTGAACCGTGCAGAGCGCGACATGGACCCCGGCATGCTGACGCGGCCGATGGATGTTCAACCGATCCTGTCTGCCAAAGCGCGCGGGGGGCTGGGCCTCGTGCCACGCCGGACCGCCACCTTGGGAGACTTATGGCGACGCCGCTTTTCTCCCGAAGAGATTTTGAGCCGGATCGACAGCCACCACAGGCCCTATCACAACCGGCTGGAGACCCTGATGGAGGCCGCGCGCCGCCGCCACGGCGCGGCCATTTTGCTCGACATCCATTCCATGCCGCCCTTGCTGCAGGACGGCACCCGCCCAGTACCGCAGATCGTCGTGGGGGACAGGTTCGGGCGCAGTGCGAGTTCTGTGCTGACCGAAATTGCCGGCGCGACCTTTGAAGCCGCAGGGCTGCAGGTCGCCTATAACGCGCCTTATGCGGGCGGCCACATATTGGACCGGCACTCATCCCCCGCCGATGGCCTCCACGCCATACAGCTGGAGTTTGACCGGCGGCTTTATCTGGACCCGCACCTGCAGGCAGTAGGGGACGGCCTGACGGATATGACCCGCCTGCTGCGGCAGGTGGCTGAACGATTGTCCGATGCGGCGTCCCGCCTCTCGCTTCCTATCGCGGCTGAATAGAAAGAGCCCCTGAAGAAAGAAACCACCCGGTGCACGCACCGGGTGGCCAAGGTTCAGGGAGGAAACACACCCAAGGGTGTGCTGAGTAGCGGTACGAAAGGGGGGACACGCACCACCGCTCAAAAAACAATGTAGGGCGCGGGACAGGCCGTTTCAAGCAAAAGTCAGGGCGACTGTTCGCTTGTTTGAACAGCCGCCCCAAATTATCGTGACACCGGCATCAAGCAACGGAAATCGCTAGATTATTTTAGCCGTTCGCATCACCTGCGACAACTTTGCCCAGCGCCATCTGGCGGCCAAAGACGTCGCGCATGACCGACATTGAGAACAGATGCGCATAAACCAGCGGCAAAAGACCGGACTGATTCATCTTGCGCAGCTGGTCGCCACGCAGTTCGCGCAGCTTGTCTTCATTGACCATCTGGAAGCCGCGATACACGAAGGGCGGCTTATCCGGATCGGGCTGAACGGACATTTCGCCGTCCATCAGCAATTCATTGGCGATCAGTTCCTGCATGAAGGCCTGAGTGCGCTGACCGGCCTGTTCAAACTGTTCGCAAAAGCCGAGAATCTGCTTGGTGGCTTCGGTCGGCTGGCCGTCTTCGAAAAGGGCGTCGCCTTCTTCGAATTCGCCAATCGCACCGGCGGTCGGATCAAAGCAGACCGACAGATCGTCGCTGTCCGGGCGCAGCTTGGCGAGCATGAAGGGATAGCGGCGGACATAGGCAGGCACATAGACCTGCTCTGTGAAGCGGCCGTCTTCGCCCATGAAAACGTTGACGCCTTCATTAAGGCCCATCAGCGCCAGCGGCACAGGTGCTTCACCCGACGAAAAGATGATGGGATAGTTGCGCTGCGCGCTGGCGAACTCATCAACGGTCAACGGCACGGCGTGCTGAT
>CAJBSR010000503.1 GCA_903958285.1 uncultured Sphingomonadales bacterium | reverse complement strand
CGCGCAAGCTCCCATCGGGTTCCTCGGTGATTATTTGCGTTGGATGAAACTCGAACTACCTCGCGACGGAGGCTGCGCTGGGCTTAAACCGCCAGATGACGTGTCCATATTCAGCTTCGCTGTGGAACGAACCAAAGGCCCGAGCTGAGAAAGAGCTCAAGTCAAACTCTGGATCTCGGGCGAATGGTTGCCCCGTAATGTTTGCGTGGCTGATCCGGTCGATGCGATATCGCCGATACTCCCGTCCACTCTCGATGTCTCTGGCAACCAGATACTGGCGCGTTCCCATCAGCAGTCCGTATGGCTCGACCTTTCTCGTCCTCGGTGCTGCGTCTCGGGCACCCTGATATGCCATTTCGATCGAGAACGGTGCCTTGATCCCAACTGCAATGGCACCAATTATATCGGTCGAGACTTTGGCTCTTGGCCCCGGTCGACACGCAAATCCCTGCGCTTCCAGCATTGCCGCTGCATCTGCCTCGGCGCGCCGCGCGTGGGTCGATGGCATGCTTGCAAGTAGCCTATCACGCAAGGATGCCAGAGCCCTTACGTCAAGTTCAGCGCTATCTCGTTGCGCGCGACGTATCGCCATATCCAGTGCGGCCAATTCGCTATCTCGCACGCCTTGCATGCGGGTCATTGTCATATCGCTGATTTTCCACCAGCGCCGTCGCTCACTGTCGGTCGAACAGGTATAGGACGGAAATGCCTCCTCAAATTCCCGGATCATGCGTTGGGCAGTTCTTTGGTTAACGCCGAAGGCGTCACATACATCGTTTAGGCTTACGCCTCGGTAACGCGAGCCAGCCATTTCCGCCAAGCGCAATAACTCTTGTGCTTTTCTAAAGGCCATCGATCGCTCCACGTCAGTTTCTGACGCCCACTGTAATATATTGTCTCATTGTAGACGAGTCGGGATTCGAATCGAGAAAGTTTCAAGCGATTGAGACACTTTAGATTCTTACTTCGATATTCGTTCATTGCCATTTCTGGCGCAGATCTTGAAACAGGAGCACTAAATTCGTGAGTACAGAATCTTCATGTGGAGATCTTGAGGACTTGGCGCGGTCATTAAAGAACATGATCAAGGTGCTAATTGACCTGTTTCCGGAAGGCATTGATGAAGCATTTGACGACGATGCATACCTAACAGTCTTGGGAAAAGCAGAAGATGACGCAAAAGCGCTTATTGCTTTGGTCCAAAGAATGCCCCGATGACAAAGGGGGGGCGCCTAATCCGCATGGAGTTACAGTGAACACTGCTTCCAGTGATTATGCTTGGGTCCGGCGGGAGTATTCGGCAAGGCGCAAACTCTCGCGGCGTCAGAACCCAACGTCGCGGTTGGCCTGATAGCTTTGCACCAGATTGCCGAACCGGGTGAAGCGGCCTTCGAACGACAGCTCGACCGACCCGATCGGCCCATGGCGCTGTTTGCCGATGATCACCTCGGCCTTGCCATGCACCTGTTCCATGATCACTTGCCAAGCGGCCATTTTCTCCAGCTCATGATCGCCGGGCTTTTCGCGTTCTTTATAGTATTCGTCACGATAGACGAACATCACCACGTCAGCGTCCTGCTCGATCGAGCCGGATTCGCGCAGGTCTGAAAGCTGCGGGCGCTTGTCCTCGCGGCTTTCAACCTGACGCGACAGCTGCGACAGGGCAATCACAGGGATATTGAGCTCTTTGGCGATGGCTTTGAGGCCTTGGGTGATCTCGGACACTTCCTGCACGCGGTTGTCGCCTTTGGAGGAGGAGCCTTTGAGCAGCT
>CAJBSR010000502.1 GCA_903958285.1 uncultured Sphingomonadales bacterium | reverse complement strand
AGCTGCGGCCTTCGAAAATCGAAACAAAGAGCGCCAGTGCCGCTAGAATCGCGACCCAGATTGCGAGGCTCCGCATCCACGGGGACATATTGGGGCCCTTGTCATCATCCATGTTTATTCCGCCTTTCGTGCGGCCTAGATAAGCACGACAAATTTAATAACAATGCAACAAATCCGCAAATTCGTTAGTTTTTCCGCCGCGGAGGCGCTTTTTGGAAGGTCCAAAAGTCACCACCGGCACATTTGACACCCCCCAGCGTGCAGACTTTGCGGTCCCAAAGCGCCCGAATCATCCGATCCAGCTCATCGCTGCGGGGTGCGGCTTCTGGAACAACCTGCGCCATGCATTTGACGACGATGCGGCGGACAAGCTCATGCGGCAGGCCCTTGGCATCGAGCGAGACAATTCCGAGTGCCACAGCGCCGCGCCTTGAAAGATAATCATCGGCCGCCCAGTCGAGTGCTTGATCTGCCGAGGCGAGGGCGGACCCGGCCCGCACCGCACCGGCCGGATCCAGCCAGCTTGCCTGTTCCAGCGCTCGCCGCAATCGTGCGCGGTCATAGCGGTCATCATGATTTGAGGGATCATCGACCGCTTCGATCCCTTGCGCGTCGAGCAAGGCGACAAGCTCCGCCTTGCGCCAGCTCATCAGCGGACGGGCAATACGCCCGCGCAGCGTGCGGATACCGGCCATGCCGCCCACGCCTGCCCCCCGGTTGAGGCGCATGAGCATGGTTTCCAACTGATCGTCGGCGTGATGCGCCGTGAGGATAAGGTCGAGCTCCAGCGCATCAGCCCATTTCTCGAGCACGGCATAGCGCTGTTTGCGTGCCCAGGCCGATGTGTTGCCGGGTGGCTTGGGCGGCAGTGTGAGGATGCTGTGGCGGACAGCCAGCGTCTTGGCGATGCCGGATACATAGCCGGCTTCGGAGGCCCCTTCCGGACGAAGCCCATGGTCCACCGTCGCGGCCTCAACATGGTCCAAAGTTTCGGCGGCCAACAGCAAGAGGGCGAGGCTATCGGGACCGCCTGATACAGCAAGGCCGACGCGCTTTTTGCCGTTTCCGGCAATGGCGCGGAAATCACGCAAAAAGCGGGCGGCGGCAGTTTCGTCGAGGGTGCGGACCTGATTCACAAGGCGGAGTGTGCCGCGACCCGCCCTGAGATGTCACGCGCTTTATCGCCGCTTTGGTGAAATTTATCGGATCAGGCCGAACAGCTCGCCTCTGTGCGGGCCTTGGCGACACGGGTCTTAAGATCGGCAGGTGCGCTGGCGCCATAAACGTCCTTGAACTCGTCAAACACCTTACAGGCATCGGGCAGTTTCTTCAGGCGCGTGAGCGCAACTCCCAGATAATAGAGGCTTTCCGACGCGCGTTCGCCCTTCGGATTTTTGGTGTAATTGTCGTAAAAGGCAACCGACGCCAGCGCAGGCTTTCCTTCATCCAGATAGGCCCGGCCCAGCAGGTTCTGGGCAAAGCTGGCGCGCTTATGCTTCGGGTATTTGGCCGAAAATTCCTTCAGCTTCACCTGCGCTTCGGGGTAGAGCTTGGCCGTCCAAAGGCGGAAGCCATAGGTATAGGCATCTTCCGCTGCGTCACCTGTCGCCGGGATTTCCACCGCATCGACCAGCGCCTTGCGCTTGGCGTCCGTCTTTGCAGGCGTTGCAGCTTTGGTGGTCGTGGCAGCAGGGGCCTCGGCCTTGGGCTTAGCCGCAGCTGGCTTTGGCGCTTCGGTTACCGCCGCGGGGACAAGTGCGACAGGCTTCGCCGCAGGCGGTGTGGCCGCGGCCGGTGTGGCGGCGATCGGCGTGACATCGGGAACGGTTGGCTCCAGAGTCTTCAGCCGCGCATCGGTTGTACCCTGATAAGCCTTGAAGGCTTCCTCAAGCTTCTTCAGGCGGTTGCCATCCGTCTCGACCTGTCCGGTCAGCAGCTTGAGCTGCGCCTCAAGCGAGTCCACGCGTGAGCTCAAGTCATTGAGCGGCGTGGAGGCGGGGGCTGCTCCGGCATCGCCGGTATCCAGCGGGCCGATTTCCGGCTGCACGGGCACGCCGGTCGGAAAGACCTTGCGCTGAACGGCCTTCATTTCCTTTTCAAGCTTCCCAACCCGCAGTTCGACGGCACCGTCCTGCGCGGCCAAAGGCGCCGCAGCGACAGCCGACAACAGGGCAATCGAAATCAAAGCATGACGCATGACTGGTTATTCCCCTCGCGACCTAATCTTATTGATCTCTGTACCAGACTGGACCGGCAATCAAGGCCGGGCCGCCGCAGATGATGGTGGTGTGGCGGTGGTTGCGGCTTGCGGCGCGCCGGATGGTGCCGGGCGTGCGATCAGTGCGGGGCCGGTCAGAACGACGTCCTTTACGGTCGCCTCCGCCGGACCAAGTGCCGGGACAACCTGTCCGCCGACGGTGACGGCAATCTGATCGGCCCGTCCCGTCCGGATCATCGGCGTGTCGGCATCTGCGGGCACCTGATAGGCTTCGCCCTTCTTTTTCACGCCTTCAAACAGAACCTTGTCATTCTTGTCGTAGATGCGGAACCAGACGTCATCCTGCGCCGTCAGCACGACAGGGCCTGCGATCGGCTTGGGCTGCGGTGTGGCAATGGTGATGCTGTTGGCCGGTTCTGGTGCTTCAGTGGCGATCGCCGCTGGCCCACTTTCTAAGGCACCGCTGCGCCACACGCCGTAACCAGCTGCAATGAGCACAACGATGATGGCGGCACCCCAGGCGAGCCAGCGGGGCGGTACACGGGCAGGATCGGCAATGTCGTCATCCAGCTGGGCGTGGCGGCTTTCGCCTTCTTGGCCGAGTTCGGCGCGAAGACATTTCGCGAGTTCCACCTCATCAGCGCCGACGGTGCGGGCATAGGCCTTCACGAAACCGACAGCATAAGTGATGGACGGCAGAGCGGAATAGTCGCCCGACTCTATGGCTTCGAGGTGACGCTGGGGGATTCTCGTTTTCGTGGCAATATCAGCCAGATCAAGGCCGACCGAAGTGCGCGCCGCTCTCAGCTTATCACCCACACGTTCAACAATGAGCGCGTCTGACGCACCCTCGGCTTCGGTCATTATATACTCCCCAACTACGCAGGCCCCGAATGCCGCTTTCCCAAGCTTGAACGCGGGTGTCAATGCCCTGCCATTTTGGTGCTAAGCGATCTCCACATTATTCTCTCGCGCCCACTCGATGAGAGTGGCCCTGATGTCTGCAGGCGGATGAGCCAGCAGAGTTTCCATAATTTCCTTTATAGCACAGATATTTAATGTCCGCACCATTGCCTTAACTGGAGCGATTGCTGCCGGCGTAATGGACAGGCGTTCGATGCCAATTCCGATCAGCGCCATCGCTTCCAGGGTCCGGCCACCCATTTCTCCGCAAATTGTGACCGGCACGTCCGCCGCTTGGCATTCGCGTGTCACACGGCGGATGAACCGCAGGATCGCAGGCGACAGCCAGTCATAGCGCTCTGCCAGCTTGGGATTGGCGCGATCGGCAGCGAACAGGAACTGTGTCAGGTCGTTGGTCCCGATCGACAGGAAATCGAGCTTGGGCAGGATCATGTCCAAGGTTTCGGCGAGCGCAGGCACCTCCAACATCGTGCCATATCGGATGCGTGTGGGCGTGGCGCGGCCCTGCTTGGCGATCCATTCCCGCTGACGTTCAAAAATCGCACGCGCTTCGTCAAATTCCCAAGGTTCGGACACCATCGGGAACATGACGCTGAGCGTGCGGCCGGCGGCTGCCTCCAGCAAGGCGCGCGCCTGTGCCTTCATCAAGCCTTCGCGTTCCAACGCCAAGCGGATGGCGCGCCACCCCATGGCGGGGT
>CAJBSR010000501.1 GCA_903958285.1 uncultured Sphingomonadales bacterium | reverse complement strand
CCGGTGCGCAGCAGCTCGACAGTTCGATAAGCGTTCCCCGATCGCCCTGATCAGTCTGCCATCTGCTGATCAGACCAAGCCAGCAGAAAGCCCGGCAGAATGAGGGCCGTGGTAAACATGAGAAGCATGAAGTTCTCCATCGTCGCGACGGAGAGTTTAAAGTCGAATACTTTCGCGAGAAACTCAGGAAACATTCCACCGGCCATAGCCATAAGCACAATGTATTTGAACGCTCCGAAATAGGCGCGATTTCTATCCGCGAGTTCACGCTCATCGAGCATTTCGTCGGGCGCGTTGGCAATCACGCCATAGGTGCCAACGAAGAAAAAGACGCTGGCCAGCATGCCAGTTATTGCCGCAATGCCGACAAGCAGTTCGGCGACGCCGTCGGCAGATGGCAGGGTCAGCTTAGTGAAAAACCAGCCGTGCATTGCAATAAGCGCATAGCTTCCCAAAATTTTTCCCGAACGCGGACTAAGATTGATACGAGCAAAACGGTCTCGATCAGTTGCTGCCATGGTCGACCTCCTTAGATGTTTTTGGGTCAAGTTGCTGAGCAAGAGAGGGGAACGGCTCGAGGCCAAACACCATCTCGACACTAACCCCCAGTGATTGAGCCAACTTCAGCGCAAGCTCGACCGTTGGTCGGTAGTCGCCTCGTTCCAAGTAACCGATGGTTTGCGGATTAACCGAGACCATTTCTGCCAACGCTTTACGCGTCAGGCCTTTTTCTTGGCGGAAGAGGCTTATGCGGTTGAAGAGCATAGCGCACTTATACCGATTCGTTGTGTATACGCAACAAATTGTTTGACATGCAGGTCTATAGCTACGCATTGAGCGCGCTCTGACGAAGACACGAACGCCCGATTAATCGGCAAACAGAAACGCAAGAAGCGGGCGTCGATATGCTATTCGACGGGAGGCCCAGCTTTGAATTAAGGAACTTCTGCGCCCATTGGTCGCAGGCTTGGCGCTATGATGATGAGCAAAAAGTGGTCGTGGATAGCAGCCCGATAGCGAACTGTCTCCAGTAAAAAGTTCAATAATAACAATGGTGTAATAAAATTAACCGTCTGGATTGTAGCCAAGAAATAGGCATGCCCGTGTTAGTGCAGGCAGTGAGAAGGTTCTGTTGCCCTGACTGGCCGGCCCTAACGCAGTAGTTCTGCTACCAACGATGGCTTCTTCTCAATCATGGCTAGCAGCACCTGAGCCGGACCAGTCGGGCGACGTCGGCCATGCTCCCAATTCAGCAATGTGCCCTTGGCTACACCAATGCTCCGGGCGAATGCGCCTTGCGACAGCCCTGTTCTCGCTCTGATGGCGGCGACATCGACGGCAGGCACCTCGACGTGATGGACATTCGAGCCGACATGCTGGCCTTGGGTAAAGGCAAGAGCCTCATTAAGACCCTGCATAATGCTGTCATGTGCGTTCATTGGCTGCCTCCATAGGTATCGACTAGGATCTTGCTTAGCTGGATCGCTGCTGCCTGTTCGGCCTTGGTCAAATTGTCTTTCTCGTTTTTGGCGAACACTGTGACCAGAAATATGGGCATGTGCGTGCCGCCAAAAACGTAGATGGTCCGGTATCCGCCGCTCTTGCCACCGCCTTCGCGGGGGATCCTTACCTTGCGTAGGCCACCGCCCAAAGACACTCCCGCATCCGGGTTTGCCGCGATATAGTTCACAAGACCGAGGCGTTCGGCCTCGGTCATGATGGCCTTCGCCCGTCGAAGGAACTCGGGCAGCTCCACGACGGTCTGTAAAGTGGTCATGAGCCCTTGTTTATACGTCAATGACCCATAAGTCAATGACGTATGGCTGGGCACGCTGTCACATCATTCCAGCATTACATACCGTCCCAGGCGACGCGATCCGACAAAGATGATTCTACCGTTGTCCCGCAACACCCTTATGTGACGTTTCGCGGTTCTCAGCGTGACCTCCCAATGGTTGGCGAGGTCCTCGGCGGTGCATTTCTCATTTCGTGCGACTCGCTCCAGAAACCATTCCTGTCTCGGGTTAAGTTCGGCAAACTCGGGACAATTTATGGTGACATCGATGTCACCATAAATGTCACCAATAATGTCACCATAATCAGCGCCGGTTTCGACCTCTGTGCCCGGTGGATCATCGTTTCCAAGATCAATCCTGGTGGCCACTTGCTGCGTTGGCGGCTGGGCGCTCGCATCGGTAATCAGCCCCAAAACCAGTGCCTGGACGGCCGCCGATTTTGCGAAAAGTCTCATCAAGAAATACCCGCTTGGCCCGGATTCGCCGCTCAGCCAATTCTTGACGCTGCGCTCACTTGCGTTGGTCCAGCCCATGATCGTTTTGACTGATCGATGCGTGTCGCCATGCTCCTCTTTCAAAGCGTCCGCGATCAACTCGGCATAGTCCTTTGGCGACTTCGCCAGCCCCACCCACAGGTGCAACATCTTGCCCTTTTTCGGCAACATCCTCCGTCCTTTCCCCGTTACATTCGCGTGCGTGCGGAACGGTAGGCAGAGGCGCTGATCGGACTGCAGCTGGTGGACGCCCTGGACTGCTGCGGCGGCTTAATTTGAAAGGGCGTGAGTTGAGCGACTGGCACTACGAGGACGGGGGGAAGCGCCCTGAACAAACAGGGCGCAATGTAAGGGCGGCTGAATATGTTCGTATGTCCACAGACCACCAGAAATACTCGACAGAGAACCAGGCAGATGCGATCCGCCACTACGCCACTGCGCGGGGCATCGACATTGTTCGCACCTATGCGGATGCGGGTAAGAGCGGCCTGAAGATCGAAGGGCGCGACGCCCTCAAGCAACTCATCGATGATGTTCAGTCTGGCTCAGCCGACTACACCATGATCCTCGTTTACGACATTAGCCGCTGGGGACGTTTCCAGGACGCGGATGAAAGTGCCTACTACGAGTACATCTGCAAGCGCGCTGGGATCGCAGTCCAGTACTGCGCGGAGCAATTCGATAACGATGGCAGTCCGGTTTCGACTATCGTCAAAGGCGTCAAGCGCGCCATGGCAGGGGAATATAGCCGAGAGCTCTCAACCAAGGTGTTCGCTGGGCAGGGCAGACTGATCGAGAAAGGCTACCGCCAGGGCGGCCCTGCGGGCTTTGGACTTCGCCGAACCCTTATCGACGAGAGTGGAGCAATCAAAGGCGTTCTGGGGCGCGGCGAGCACAAGAGCATCCAAACCGACCGGGTTATTTTGACGCCCGGCCCAGAAGAGGAAACAGATACTGTTCGTCAGATCTATCACGCCTTCGTGCACGGAGGCCGCAGTGAGCGCGAGATCGCGGAAGACCTCAACGCCAGGGGAATCCTGACCGACCTCGACCGCCCATGGACACGCGGTACCGTTCACCAGCTACTGATCAATGAGAAATATGTCGGCGACAACGTTTGGAACCGCCGCTCATTCAAACTGAAAAAGAAACGCGTACAGAATGCGCCCGAGATGTGGATCCGGTCTCAGGGTGCGTTCGAGGGCATCGTAGAGCGGGATCTGTTTGAAGCTGCCCATTCGCTCATTGCGGCGCGTTCGTTCCGACTGTCAGATGATGAAATGCTCGAAGCCTTGCGCGGGCTCTATGCCAGCAAAGGCCTGCTCTCGGGCATCGTCATCGACGAGTGCGATGGTTTGCCCTCCAGCAGTGCCTATAGCTCCCGTTTCGGCAGCCTGCTGAGAGCCTACAGGCTTGTGGGTTTCACTCCAGACCGGGACTACCGGTACGTCACGATCAATCGAACCCTGCGTCAGATGCATCCCGATGTTTTGAGGCAGGTTCTGGACGGGCTGCGTGAACAAGGCAGCGAGGCCTGGCAGGATCTGACTACCGACAGCATCATCGTCAATGGCGAGTTCAGTCTGTCGATCGTCATAGTCCGATGCCTGGCCACGCCAACGGGCCTGCTGCGCTGGAAGATGCGTTTCGACACATCAGCGATGTCAGACATCACTATCGTGGTACGCATGGACACAGACAACAGGGCGCCGCTCGATTTCTACCTGTTCCCGCGGATCGACATCACCTCCGAGCGGCTAAGGATGGCCGAAGACAATGGCCTGAGCCTCGACGCTTATCGCTTCGACACCCTGGACTACCTCTATGAAATTGCCGCCCCAGTCAGCATTGCGGAGGCTGCCTGATGACCGAAATGGGCTCACAACAGATCGAGATGATCCCGATTTCAAGGATCAACGTGCTCAACCCCCGTTCCCGCAACAAGCGGCAGCACCGCGAGATCGTGAACAATATCGAGGCGATCGGCTTGAAGCGGCCGATCACAGTCAGCTTGCGGCAGGGGCCGAGCGGGCCAAGATACGACTTGGTCTGCGGGCAAGGGCGCCTTGAGGCGTTTCAGATGCTCGGACAGGAGGAAATCCCAGCCGTCGTGATCGAGGCGGCAGAGGACGAGTGTCTCGTCATGAGCCTGGTCGAGAATATTGCACGACGGGTGCAACGACCGATCGATGTGATGCGCGAAATCGGCGAACTCAGGAAACGCGGCTACAGCGAGGCTGATATCGCCCGGAAGATCGGTGTCCATAACTCTTGGGTCAGCATGGTCGTATCGCTGCTCGAGCGCGGCGAGGATCGACTTTTGTCGGCAGTCGAAACTGGTCTCATACCGATAACAATGGCCATGGAGGTGGCAAAGGCTGAAACAGAAGAGGCTCAAAACCTTCTGCTCGAAGCCTATGAATCGGGGAAACTGAAAGGCAAAAAGCTCGCATCTGTCCGTCGCTTGCTTGATCGGCGCCTGCGGAGCAAGAATAAAGGAATTCATTCAGGCCGGTCGGGTTCGCGTGGTGGCAACCGCCGCATAACGGCAAACGACCTGCTGCAGGTCTATCAACGCGAAGCCGAGAAACAGCGCCTGCTCGTGAAGAAATCTGACTTCACCCAGACTCGCCTTCTTTTCGTTGTCGAGGCTATCAAAGATCTCCTGAGCGACGAGGGGTTTACCACCTTACTAAGGGCTGAGGGTCTGGAAACCATGCCCAGGGCGCTTGCTATGAAGATCGCGGGAGGCTTGGATGGCTGACTGGCTCCCTCAGCACGTTATCGAAGCTTCTGACGATCCAGACGTTCATCTGGCTTTTGAACGCCAGACTGTTTCGGTCCCGATTTCTGTCATTGTGCCGTTGAAGTCGCTCCGCGAAGGTATTCGCGAGAGCAAGAAATATGCCCAAATCGTAAATTCGATCAAAGCGATCGGGTTGGTTGAAGCGCCAGTCATCATCGCTGACACGCAGCATTCTGGGCGGTACTTTCTGCTCGATGGGCACTTGCGCATCGAGGCACTCAAAGAGCTTGGCACCGAAACGGTCGATTGTCTCGTGGCGACCGACGATGAGACTTACACCTACAACAAGCGTGTAAATCGCCTGCCCCCTCTTCAGGAACATCGCATGATCGCGCGAGCAGTAGAGCGAGGGGTGGCGCCGACCGTGATAGCCGAAGCTTTAGGGCTGGATGTCGCGTCGATACACCGCAAATTTCGTTTGCTGGATGGAATCTGCCCCGAGGCCGCGGAGATCCTGAAAGACACCATCTGTCCTATGAACGCTTTCGACATTTTGCGCCGCATGTCACCCACGCGGCAAATCGAAGCGGCAGATCTGATGGTCGGTCAGAACAATTTCAGCCTGATGTTCGCAAAAGCTCTTCTGGCCGCAACGCCGGACGATCAGCTCGCGAAGCAACCGAAGAAAGATAAGAAGGCCGATGCGAATGGCCCGACGGCCCAGCAGATCGCTCGAATGGAGCGGGAGCTCGCAGCCCTGCAGACGCAGGTGAAATCGGTCGAGGACAGCTACGGCATCGACAACCTGCACCTTACCGTAGCGCGCGGATACATAGTCAAGCTCCTAAGTAATGCCCTCATCGTTCGGTGGCTTTCTCAGCATCACCAGGAATATCTCAGCGAGTTCCAGCGGATCGCGGAAATGGAGTCGATCGCGCCGGCATCAGCCACGCTGCCAATTCAAGATTGAGTGTGATGGGGACCCGGACCCGATAAGCGCGGGGACCATGGGAGAAGCCGCACTGTGGGGCGGATCGAGCATGGGTGTGGGGATGGCGGCGAACCCGCTCGGAGCCCACTAGGCCGGCCGTCATAAGGACCGGCCGCATGCGCGGTGTTGCCGCGCATGATGTATGAACGGGCGTGCCGGTTATGTGGCGAGCCGGCACGCCCCAAGAGATCGCGCTAATATGATCAAGAATGCTCCGCTGACTTTTTCAGCATTCGAGCAACGCCCTTGGCCAATATTTCACCGACCTCAGCCAGCCTCTCCTTGGCGGTCATTTCGTTGGGGTCTGGGCTGCCGGGGGTCCAATGAAGCGTCTTTGGGCGGGGCGCTGGATACAGATCACCCACAAGAGAGGGCTTCTTTGCAAGCAATGCGAGCAAAACCTTGGCGGCTCCTGT
>CAJBSR010000500.1 GCA_903958285.1 uncultured Sphingomonadales bacterium | reverse complement strand
GCTTGATCGAATCAATCAACAGGTCGCGTGTTTCGCGGCTGTTCGCGCGGACAGTCACTTGAAGGTTGGCTTGATCCGAGATGATGTTGTGCTTGGTCCCTGAGTGGAACGCCCCGACTGTAATGACGCCTGGTTCAAGCGGGCCCTTTTCCCGGCTGATAATTCCCTGCAGCGCAACCACAATTTGGGAGGCGATGTAGATGGGGTCCTTGCCGAGATGCGGGGCGGCCCCGTGCGTGCCGATGCCGTTGACCTTGATGTCGACGCTGTCAGCGGATGAATATTGGATGCCCTCTGCCGCAGCAATGTGGCCTGTCGGAAGTTCGGCCGCAACATGGAAGGCAACAGCATAATCTGGCTTGGGGAAGCGGGTGTAGAGGCCGTCCTTCAGCATCGCCGCTGCGCCACCGACGCGTTCTTCAGCGGGCTGGACGATGAACAGGACTGTGCCTTTCCACCGGTCCTTCATAGCCGCCAGCTGCCGTGCGGTGCCGACCATCGACGTGATATGCACGTCATGGCCACAGGCATGCATGACCGGATTTTCGACGCCATCAATGCCGATCTGTCGGGCCTTTGAGGCATTGGCGAGGCCCGATTTTTCCTCAACAGGAAGACCATCCATGTCCGCGCGGACAAGGACGACCGGGCCATCCCCGTTTTTGAGCACGCCGACGACGCCCGTCTGGCCGACCTTTTCGGTGACGACCATGCCCGGCACGGCGCGAAGCTCCTTCGCCATTCGAGCCGCCGTGTTGAACTCGCGGAACGACAGTTCCGGGTTGCGGTGAAAGTGATCCCACAAGGCGCCGAGCGACTTGTCATAATCTGCCTTGATTGCTCCGGCATAATCCGGCGCAGCAGCGGCCGGTGCGGTCGCCATCAATCCAGCCGCGGCTGACAGCAAAATTCCCTTGCGCAACATTCACTTCCTCCTGTCTGTGTCTTTCGCGCACTTTGGCAATTTGTTGCTGTACTTGCCAGCCCCCAATCGCGCCGCTGGACACGCGCGTGCGATCAGCTAGTTTGCGACGGGTGAGCATGGTGAAAGAGGCAGGGAAAATATTATGTCAAACGATCTGATTATGATCTTGCTGGCGATCGCCGTCGTTGCGGTCGCTCTTTATTTTGTCATGAAGCCGGGCAAGGCGCCGGCTGCGAAGATCGATGCGCCTGCGGCCACGCCGCCTACGGTTGAGGCCAAGGCCGAAGCAAAGGCCGCAGAAATGCCGGCGACGCTTGTTGATGCTCCAGCTGTGGCGCCTGTCGTGGCCAAGGCGGCTCCGGCCCCCAAGGCCAAGGCGCCAGCGAAACCTAAGGCCGCTGTAAAACCTGCAACTGCGCCTAAGGCAGCGGCTCCGGCGAAGGCCCCACCGAAGCCAAAGACGGCACCAAAGGCCGCAGCACCCGCCTCATCCGTGACAAAGGCGGCAACCCCTGCGGCTGCTAAGCCCAAGGCGGCTAAGCCTGCACCTGCGGCAAAACCTGCGGCCCCGAAGGTAGCCGCTAAGGCTGTTGCTAAGCCTGCCCCAAAGGCAGCCCCCAAAGCCGCCGCGAAGCCCTCCGCAAAGCCAGTGGCAAAGGCAGCAACCAAGCCCAAGGGCCCCGACAATCTTTTGTGGATCAAGGGTCTTGGCCCGAAACTCAACACGCTGTTCATTGAAAATGGCGTGACGCGTTTTGACCAAATCGCCGGATGGGGTGCCACGGAGATTGCCGCCATGGACGAGAAGCTTGGCACTTTCTCAGGCCGCATCGCCCGGGATAACTTTGTTGAGCAGGCGGCACTGTTGGCCAAGGGCGATGTCGCCGCCTTTGAAGCGAAATATGGGAAGCTCGATTCTGAGAATTGATAAGTCCATTTCCGGCGCTTCTCGAAGACTGGCCATGGGGGCGGCGCTGGCATTGACTGGCGCCGTTCTGGCAAGTGCGGCGTCTGGGCAATCCGTTCAGGACCGCCAGAGGGAGCTGGCAGCCGCCAAAACACAGGCCGCACGTGCGCAGCGCCAAGCGTTGTTGCTGGAAGAGCGTGCGGGCACGGAATCGGATGCGGCCACTCAGGTGCAGGCACAAGCAGCAGCGGTTGCCGCGCGCATTCAGGCCATTGAGGCGGAGATCGTGGAGGCTCAGGCCCGCGTGGCCCTGATCGAGAAGATGCGGGAGCGACTGCGCGCAAGGCTGGCCGAAAAGCAGCAGCCTGCGATCCGGCTGGCAGCCGCGCTCCAAACCATGTCCAGCCGTCCGCCCGCACTCGCCCTCGTCCAGCCGGGCACAACCTCTGATCTTGTCCATGTGCGGATGCTGCTCGCCAGCCTCGCGCCCGAGATCCGCACGAGAACCGATGGGATTCGCGCGGACCTCGAAGAAAGCCGACGCCTGAAGCAGGATGCCGCCAAGGCCGTGGACCTTCTCGCAGCCAGCCGAAAGCGCCTCGACAATAGTCGTGCGGCGCTTGTGCGGCTCGAGGTTCAACATCGCCAGGCATCGTCGCGCTTTGCCTCTGGCGCGATTGCAGAACAGGATCGCGCTTTGGCTTTGGGGGAAAAGGCGCGCGATATTGTCGATTTGATCGATGAACTCGGGATCCAATCGGTAACGCGGGGCGCGTTGGCGACATTGCCCGGGCCGCTGCTGCGCCCGGCGCGTCCGGGTGCTGCCAATGAAACGCCCATTGAGGTGGCCTCGGCGACACCAGCACGGCTCGACTATCGCCTGCCGGTCACGGGGCAGGTGATGACAGGGTTGGGTGAAGTTTCCAAAGCGGGCGTGCGCGCCAAGGGCCTGACACTGCGCACTCAGGCGCAGGCGCAGGTTTCCGCGCCGCATGCGGGGCGCATCGCCTTTGCAGGGCCCTTTAAGGGCTATGGCAAAATCGTCATCATTGATCATGGGGATGGCTGGACGAGCCTGATTACCGACATGTCGACTTTGTCCGTCCGCATCGGGGAAACCGTTATTCAGGGCAGCCCGATTGGCCGAACGGGGGGCGGGGCACCCAAGGTCACAATCGAGCTTCGTAGGGGCAGTCAGCCGGTGGATATCACCCCAATGATCAGTTGATCGGGGTTAATCCCCAAGAGACAGTTTGAATCGCGCCTTTTTCGGAGTAGATACCGCTTCGAACCAGTTCAGGACCCAATATGGCCAAGTCACTTCTGCGAGCCGCGTTCATGGTATCGGCCGTGTCGCTTATCCCCGCTGCAACGGCCGGCATTGCCGCTGCCGACATGACAATCAACCGTGACATTGAACGCTTTGTGAGCGTTTATGAGCGCGTTAAAGGCGACTATGTCGACAAGGTGACCGATGAGCAGCTGATCAAGGGGGCCATTGATGGCATGCTTGCCAGCCTTGATCCCCACAGCTCCTATCTCGACGCGCGGGATTTCAAGCAGATGCAGATCACGACCGACGGCAACTATGGTGGCCTTGGTCTCGTCGTCTCGATGGAAGATGGCGCCGTAAAGGTTGTCGCGCCGCAGGAAGACAGCCCGGCTGCGAAAATGGGCATCAAATCGGGTGACTTCATCACGCATATCGATGGCAAGCTGCTTTACGGCGGCACGCTCGATGAAGCGGTGGACCAGATGCGCGGAAAGCCGGGCACGGACATCCGCCTCACCGTCGTGCGGCCGGGCCGTGACAAGCCGTTTGACGTGACGGTGACCCGCCAGATTATTGAGATCAAACCCGTCAAATGGGAAATCAAGGACGGCGTTGGCATCATCAACATCAACGGTTTTTCAAAGCAGACCGGGCAGATGACGCGCGCGGCGGTCGTTGCCATCGAAAAGGCCTTGGGCCGCAAGCCAACGGGCTATGTGATCGATCTGCGCTCCAACCCCGGCGGGCTGCTTGATCAGGCCGTGGAAGTCTCCGACGTGTTCCTCAACCGCGTTGAAGTCGTGTCCCAGCGTGGCCGCGACAAGCGCGATATCGAACGCTTCTTTGCGCAGCCGGGTGATTTTGCTGATGGCTTGCCGATCGTGGTGCTGGTCGATTCCGGTTCTGCATCTGCGGCTGAGATCGTCGCAGGCGCCCTGCAGGACCATCATCGCGGCCTCGTGATGGGGGAGCGGACGTTCGGCAAGGGATCGGTCCAGACGCTCATCCAGTTGGATGAAGCCAGCGCCCTGCGGCTGACGACAGCGCGCTACTACACGCCATCGGGCCGTTCCGTGCAGGAAGGCGGCATTGAGCCAGATATCATCGTGCCGCAGCTGTCAGACCCCGATTACAAGTCGCGCCCGCGCTTCCGTGAGGCCGACCTCGGCCGTCACCTGATCAACGAAGCAAAGGTCGATAACAGCGTGCTCGAAGCGGATGACAAGTCTGATCCGCGCTTTTCGGCCACGGCGGAAGAGCTGAAGGCGAAGGGCATCAGCGACTTCCAGCTCGATTATGCGGTCAAGACGGTGTCGCGCCTGTCAAAGACGCAGGTCGCTGCAACAGGCAGTGGCCGCAAGGGCAGCCGCTGAGCATCCTCATGACGGATTTTGCAAAGGCGCGCCTGTTGGCACTTATTGTTCCCTCGGCCCTCATGCTGGGGGCGCTTGGCAGCCAATATGTTGGCGGTCTCCATCCGTGCGAGATGTGCTATTGGCAGCGCTGGCCGCATGATGCGGCGATTGTCCTTGCGCTCTTCGCCTTTGGCACGCGGGTCAACAAGGCGTCACACGTGCTCGTGGCCTTGGCGGCGCTGGCGATCATGATCAGCGGCGGCATCGGCGTGTTCCATGCAGGGGTGGAATATGGCTGGTGGCCGGGCATCACCACCTGCTCCACCACAGCCGCGGGCGTGTCTCTCGAAGACATTATGCGCGCGCCGGTTGTGCGCTGTGATGTGCCGCAGTGGACGCTGCTTGGCATTTCTCTGGCGGGGTATAACGCGATTATTTCGCTGGGTGCAGGGGTGGCCATTCTTGGCCTTCTGCGTCGTGCTGGCCGCACAGCATGACAGACGCGCGCACCAAATCTATCATGCTGCGTGTTGATCAGGCCGGGGAATTCGGCGCCACGCGGATTTATGCAGGGCAACTCGCAGTGCTGGGCAACCGTCATCCGGCAGCGCGCGAAATCCGCCATATGGCAGCGCAGGAAGATGAGCATCTTGCCCGCTTCAACCGGCTGATTGCTGAACGCGGCGTTCGACCCACGATCCTGCAGCCTTTCTGGCATGTGGCCGGGTTCGCCCTGGGCGCCGCCACTGCGCTCATCGGCCCGGAAGCGGCGATGGCCTGCACCGCGGCCATCGAGACGGAGATTGAAAAGCATTACTCCGATCAGCTCGACGAACTGGGGAATGACGACCCTGAACTGCGTGAAACCATTGCCGAATTTCGCGATGACGAACGCGAACATCACGACACAGCTATCCGCGAAGGGGCGGAACGGGCGCCCGCTTATCCTTTGATGTCGGCAGCGATCCGGCTCGGCTGTCGTGCGGCGATCCGTCTTTCTGAACGGTTCTGACGCAGCTTCGCGGCTTGCCAACGGCTCAAAAAAGGCAGAAACTCCGTCCATGCGAGTTCTTCCCCTTTTTGCCGCCATCGCGACCCTTTCGACCCTGAGCGCCGTGCCGTCGCCGGCTTTGGCGCAACGGGCGGAACGTGTGCTGGTGATCTTCGGCGATGATCCATGCCCCACCAATGCGAGCGGCGATGAAATCATCGTCTGCGCGCGTCGCCCGGAGACGGAGCGCTATCGCATTCCCAAGGAGGTCCGCCCACGCTCACAAGCGCCGCAGAACCAAAGCTGGGCTGAGCGTTCCCAGTCGGCCATGTCTGTCGGCCGCACAGGTACAGGCAGCTGCTCTGCTGTGGGTGGCGGTGGCTGGACGGGCTGCTGGGCCGAACAAATGCGCGCGGCCAAGGCCGAGGCCAAGCAGAAAGCCGCCGAGGAACGGGATGTTCCCTGACGGGCCTTTGTTTGCTTCAATGTAAGAAGGAAACTGGTCGGGACGACAGGATTCGAACCTGCGACCCCCACACCCCCAGTGTGATGCGCTACCAGGCTGCGCTACGTCCCGACCGCCAAATCCTGCGCCGCAGGAAATGGAAGCGCGCCTTTACGCCGCGCCTCCGGGGTTTGCAAGGGCGGTCTTGGGGCCTCTATCGACGCGGCGCGGGGAAGCGCAGGAATAGCCAAGCCCCGTGTCATGCAAGGGGCGACGCGGGTGGGAAGGATTGCCCGCTAT
>CAJBSR010000499.1 GCA_903958285.1 uncultured Sphingomonadales bacterium | reverse complement strand
CGCAGATGTTCAAGCAGCTGTTGATGGTCGCCGGCTTCGACCGCTATTTACAGATCGCGCCATGTTTCCGCGACGAGGATGCTCGCGCCGACCGTTCGCCGGGCGAATTTTACCAGCTCGATTTTGAGATGAGCTTCGTCACGCAGGACGATGTCTTCAACGCTATCGAGCCCGTACTCTCAGGCGTGTTCGAGGAATTTTCCGCCGGCAACAGCGTTACGCCAGCGGGAAGCTACCCGCGCATTCCCTTTGCCGATGCGATGTTGAAGTACGGCTCTGATAAGCCGGACCTGCGCAATCCGCTGATCATTTCCGATGTCACCGATCATTTCCGCGCCTCCGGGTTCGGCCTGTTCGAGAAGATTGTCGGTGGCGGCGGCACCGTGCGCGCAATTCCCGCGCCGGCCACAGCTGATAAGAGCCGCAAGTTCTTCGATGACATGAATGACTGGGCACGCTCCGAAGGTCACGCCGGGCTCGGCTACGTCACTCGCAAGGGCGGCGAATTCGGCGGTCCGATCGCCAAGAACCATGGCCCTGAAAACATGGAGAAAATCTACGCCGAACTCGGCCTTGGTGCCGACGACGGCCTGTTCTTCGCCGCCGGCAAGGAACTCCAGGCTGCCAAGCTTGCCGGTGCGGCGCGAACGCGAGTGGGCGAGGAACTGGGCCTGATCGAGCAAGGCTGCTTCAAGTTCTGCTGGGTCGTCGATTTCCCGATGTTCGAATACGACGAGGAGTTGAAGAAGATCGATTTCAGCCACAACCCCTTCTCGATGCCGCAAGGCGAGATGGAAGCGCTGGAGACGATGGACCCGCTCACGATCAAGGCTTGGCAGTACGACATCGTTTGCAACGGGGTGGAGCTTTCGTCGGGCGCGATCCGTAATCACCGTCCCGACATCATGTACAAGGCGTTCGAGATCGCCGGTTATTCACGCGACGAGGTCGACGCCAACTTCTCCGGCATGATCAACGCATTCAAGTTCGGCGCACCGCCGCATGGCGGATCGGCTCCGGGCGTCGACCGGATAGTCATGCTGCTTGCCGAGGAACCGAACCTGCGCGAGGTTGTGGTGTTCCCGATGAACCAGAAGGCCGAAGACCTGATGATGAACGCGCCGTCTGTCGTCAGCGCAAAGCAGCTTCGCGAACTCCATCTGCGGATCGTCGAACCGCAAAAACAGTGATGCGTCCGGGTGCAGCCGCTTGCCAGCGCGTGCGTTGGTGATTAGGGCAACCCTCAATCTCCAATGGCCGTCAGAAGGGGCTAAAATATGAGCGATACCGCAGAGCGGGTGAAGAAGATCGTCGTCGAACACCTGGGCGTTGAAGCCGACAAGGTGACCGAGGATGCAAGCTTCATCGACGATCTTGGCGCGGACAGTCTCGACATTGTCGAACTGGTCATGGCCTTCGAGGAAGAGTTCGGCGTGGAAATCCCCGACGATGCTGCCGAGAAGATCAGCACCGTCAATGATGCGATCAAGTACATTGACGAGAACAAGGGCTGAAATCCGGGCCAGCCGGATCACCAATCGTTCCTGACCGGCTGCCAATCAGGCCCGGTCGGGCGCAATTCGGCAGGCTCGGCCCGACGGGGCACGAGCCTGTTTTGCTGCGGAGAGATGCATGCGTCGCGTAGTCGTAACCGGTCTCGGTCTCGTCACCCCGCTGGGTGCTGACGTTGAGACAACATGGCGCAACCTCATCGCCGGCAAGTCCGGCGCGGGCACGATCACGCGTTTCGACGCGTCCGATCAGAAATGCCGCATAGCCTGCGAAGTGAAGCCTGCCGACCACGAATGGGGTTTCGATCCGGGATTGCGGGTGGATCATAAGGTCCAGCGCCAGGTCGATCCGTTCATCATCTATGGCATCGATGCTGCGGGGCAAGCGCTCGAGGATGCGGGCCTCACCGACATGACCGAAGAAGAACGGTTTATGGCCGGTTGCTCGATCGGATCAGGCATCGGCGGCTTGCCGGGCATCGAATCCGAGAGCCTCGTGCTTCACGAAAAGGGTCCGAGCCGGGTCAGCCCGCACTTCGTTCATGGGCGACTGATCAACCTCATTTCGGGGCAGGTTTCGATCAAATACGGTCTGATGGGGCCGAACCACGCTGTCGTTACGGCCTGTTCGACCGGCGCTCACTCGATCGGCGATGCTGCGCGGATGATCCGCGACGGCGATGCTGACGTGATGCTCGCCGGCGGCGCCGAAGGCACGATCTGCCCGATCGGAATTGCCGGCTTCGCTCAGGCGCGCGCGCTGTCGACCGCCTTCAACGACGAGCCGGAACGCGCCAGCCGCCCTTACGATGTCGACCGCGACGGGTTCGTCATGGGCGAGGGCGCAGGCGTGGTCGTCCTCGAAGAATACGAGCGGGCCAAGGCGCGCGGCGCGAAGATCTATGCCGAAGTCACCGGCTATGGCCTGTCGGGCGATGCCTATCACGTCACCGCCCCGCATCCCGAGGGCCGCGGCGCGGAACTCGCCATGCGCATGGCGCTGAAGAAGGCCGGCCTCGGCCCGGGCGATATCGACTACATCAACGCCCACGGCACCTCGACCATGGCCGACACCATCGAACTCGCCGCGATCAAGCGCGTGCTGGGTG
>CAJBSR010000498.1 GCA_903958285.1 uncultured Sphingomonadales bacterium | reverse complement strand
GGCCAGTGGATATAGAGGGCAAGGGAATCGGCCAAATGCATGGACGGCGCTTAGCATTGATGGCGGCAAGTGTAAGCTTTCTGGCCACGATCTTTGGATCGCCCGCAATGGCGCGGTCGACTGGTGATTTCGGAATAGAGGTTTTGGCGGCGCATAATGAAGAGCGGGCAACCAAAGGCGTCCCGCCGCTCGTCTGGAATGACGACCTCGCCCGCGATGCCGCTGGATGGGCGGGGACACTCAAAGGAAGCGCAACGCTGCGCCATGCCGGTGTTCAGGGGCAGGGCGAGAACCTATGGATGGGCACGCGTGACTATTTTGCGCCCGCAACAATGGTGGGGGACTGGATCGAGGAAAAGGCAGATTATCGCCCCGGCCGGTTCCCCGACATCTCGCGTACGGGCAAATGGTCCGATGTCGGCCACTATACCCAGATCATCTGGCGCAACACGCGTGAGGTCGGCTGCGCCGTCGCGACGGACGCCGAGTTCGATTATCTTGTGTGTCGTTATTTTCCGGCGGGCAATTGGATGGGGGAAGACCCGCTTGGCAGTCGTGCGCCACGTGTTGCGGGCTGGCTCGGCGAGTAGTCGATTTCCGTTTGTGTCGAGCGAAGTCGAGACACGTCCCTCGACTTCGCTCGGGACAAACGGTTTGATTAGAAAAGCGCCGCCACGAGTTTCTTGAACGCATCCGCCCGGTGGCTGATCGCGTGTTTGGCCGCAGGATCGATCTCGGCAAATGTCAGGTCGGCGCCGGACGCCACAAAGACTGGATCATAGCCGAAACCCAGCGCGCCGCGTGGCGGCCAAGTGAGGCTGCCCTCGACGCGACCTTCAAAGACTTCGCTGTGTCCGTCGGGCCAGGCGACCGCGAGCGTGCAGACGAACGCGGCGGAGCGGTCCACCGACGGGCCTTGTTCAGCGAGGAGGCCTTCGACCTTGCCCATCGCCATATACCAGTCCCGCCCCGGTTCGCCCTCAAACCATTGCCGTTCCGCCCAGTCGGCGGTGTAGACGCCGGGGCGGCCGCCCAAGGCGCGCACTTCCAGCCCGCTGTCGTCAGACAGAGCAGGCAGGCCGGAGAGCGCCGACGCTCGGGCCTTGAGCAGCGCATTTTCGGCGAAGGTCGTGCCGGTCTCCTCCGGCTCAGGCAGGCCGAGTTCACCCGCCGACACGGGCTCGATCCCGAACGGGGCAAGGAGATCGCGGATTTCGCGGACCTTGCCCTGATTGTGGCTGGCGATCACCAGCCGTCCGGGTTCGAGCTTGCGGGCCATGTTTAGCGACCTGTTGCCTTCAACTGTGCTTCGAAAACCTTCGTGCAACCGATGCGGGCAAGGCGGAGGAGGCGGAGAAGTGCTTCCTCGTCATAGGTTTCGCCTTCCGCCGTGGCCTGAGCCTCAGCGATGTTGCCGTTGGACAGCAGCACGAAGTTGGCGTCGGCCCCTGCATTCGAATCTTCGATGTAATCGAGGTCGAGCACGGGCGTGCCGTTATAGATGCCGCAGCTGATCGCGGCGACCTGCTGTTCGATCGGGTCGGTCTGAAGCAGACCGTCCGCCATCAGCTTGTCGACCGCAAGACGCAGGGCGACCCATGCGCCGGAGATGGACGCGGTGCGCGTGCCACCATCGGCCTGAATGACGTCGCAATCGAGCGTGATCTGGCGTTCGCCCAGTGCCTTCATATTGACGACGGCGCGCAGCGAGCGGCCAATGAGACGCTGAATTTCCTGCGTGCGGCCAGACTGCTTGCCCTTGGCGGCTTCACGGCTGCTGCGCGTGTGCGTCGCGCGGGGCAGCATGCCATATTCCGCTGTTACCCAGCCTTCACCCTTGCCGCGCAAGAAGGGGGGAACCCGTTCTTCGATACTGGCGGTGACGAGAACCCGCGTTTCGCCAAAGCTGACGAGCACGGAGCCTTCGGCATGCTTGGTGAAATGGGGTTCAATGGTGATTTCACGCATCTGATCTGGGGCGCGGCCTGATGGGCGCATAAGGGCTTGTCCTTTTCTACGGTTTCGGCGCATCTAACGGGAGGGGCGGCATCCGACCAGCCCCGATGGGAGGAAAGCCATGAAAATCGTCAAAGGTCTCGTCTTGGGGCTGTCAGTCCTCATGATTCTGATGGGCGGTCTCTGGATCGGACAGGGGTTGAACATCATCCGCTGGCCGGCTGAAAGCTTCATGATCGGCGTGCCGCAGTGGAGCTGGAATGGCACCGGGCTCGCTCTGGTTGGCCTGCTCCTCTTCTGGTGGGCGCGACGTCCCTAAAGGCCATGCGCATGCAGGCTTGCACTTAGGGGGCGATGGTCCCTAAGTCAGGCTTATGTCGACCGTCCATGAATTGACTGATCGCGCGCGTGACGTGTTTCGCGTGGTCGTCGAATCCTATCTGGGGTCCGGCGCCCCTGTCGGCTCACGGACGATTTCCAAGCTGGGGCAAATGAGCCTGTCGCCCGCCTCCATCCGCAATGTGATGCAGGATCTGGAAGAACTCGGCCTGCTCGCCGCGCCGCACACATCGGCCGGGCGGATGCCGACGGAACTAGATCGGAAAGCACACGTCTGAACTCCAGTCACTCTCGCGCATCTCGTATGC
>CAJBSR010000497.1 GCA_903958285.1 uncultured Sphingomonadales bacterium | reverse complement strand
TAATGACGACGGGCTGTCTACCGTAGCAAGCACCGTTAAAAAGAATTTTGGGGTGGCGATCGACATAAAATCGACGGATGACTTTTATCATGTTGGAGAGAACCTCTATATTGTGAAGACGCCCGAAAATGGCTCGATAAATACGTGTATCGAAGACATGTTTCCGAAGAAATGGCGCGACCACAAGATCAACGGCAAGAAGCTGAATACAGCCAGTAAGATCGACCCGACAAAGGACTTGAGCAAAGAAGCCTTTGCAAAATCGGTCGTTCAAGCCAATGCTGATAAAATTGACTTCAGCGGGTTCGATCGCTTGCTACAGCGGATATGCGAAGTGATCGAGCATCATGCAGCGAAGCCATGATCAAATTTCAATCCGGAATTTCTGTCATTGGCATCGTGGAGATCAAAGCTTCCTGTCCGGACTCCCGACCCGCTCAAACTCTTGTTCTGAATTAAGCCAGCTCAATCCCGGACGTTCAGTCGCGTCTACCCACTACCCACCCCTCAAAAAAAGAAAAACACCCCCGCCACAAAGCTGGTCGCTTCCGTCCCCTCACCCGCAGCCCGCGCAAGCCTTGCCGTATCCCCAAACTTCCGCTCCCGATGCACGCCGACATAGGGCGCGAGCCTCGGCTGGATGGCGTAGCGCAGGCGCAGGCCCGCGGACGCTTCGGTGAGGCCGCTGCCGAGGCCGAGCGTGGGGACATCCTGTGCGGAGAGGTCCGCTTCCAGACGCGGCTGGAGGATCAGGCGGTTCGTCAGGCGCATGTCGTGGGTCAGTTCCACCCGCGCGGTCACATCGCCTTTGTGGGAGAGGAAGACGGCGCCTTCCGCCTCAATCCAGTAAGGCAGCATCGCATCGACGCCGATTGTCGCGTGGGTGCGCGACGGGCCGTGGCCGAAATCCTGCCGGATGCCGGTTTCCAGATTGGCATAGGGGCCGATGGCGTGGCTCCACAGGGCGCGGATCTCGCCTTCTTCCACCGTGTCGCCTTCCATCGCGCCTTCGGAGCGGATGAGGAAGCGGTCGAGGTCACCGCCCGTCCAGGCGCGACCCTGCCAGGCGAGGCCGTCCTTCGCCTTGCCCATGCGCCATTCGAGCTGGTCGAACCGGACGAGCGACGCGCGACTGTCTCGGGTGGACCGGAAAAGCGCGGCGCGGGCATCGGCCATTGCCTTGGGGTCGTGCAGCGCATCGGCGGCCCAATCCCCGGCGTCTGCGGGCGTGGCCTCCTGCGCTTCCGGCATCGGCGTGGAGTGACCGGTGTGATGGCTATGGTCCTGCGCCATGGCAGGCGCACCCATCAGGAGCGCCGCCGCGACGGTCAACGCACGCTTCATGCCCGGACCTTCAGGATGCGGAACATGCCCGTGTCCATGTGGAACATCATGTGGCAGTGCATCGCCCAATCGCCCAGTGCATCTGCCGTCATGTCGATGGAGAGCTTGCCACCGGGCAGGACGTTGACCGTGTGCTTCATCGGCTGGTCGCTGGCCTCTGCGCCGTTGACGAGCTCAAAGAAATGGCCGTGGACGTGGATGGGGTGCGGCATCATCGTGTCGTTGATGAGGGTGATGCGCACGCGCTCATTCTGCCGGAACATGACCGGCTCGGTCCGCTCGCTCATCCGCTCGCCATCGAAGGACCACATATAGCGTTCCATATTGGCGGTCAGGTGCATCTGGATTGTCCGCGTCGGCGCGGGGGCGTCGTGCGGGGTCAGCGCCTTGAGGTCGGTGTAGCGCAGCACGCGGTGGTCGACATCCTCCAGCCCGGTCGGCGCATCGCCGATCCGTTCGGCCGGCATGGGGGAGAGCGAGGCGACGCCTGCGTTCTTCTTCACCTGCGGCGCGACGGAGAAGTCCCGCATGTCCATGGAGCTATGGTCCATCATCGGCGCTTCGGGCTTGGAGAGGTCCAGTTCCATCGGCATGGAGTGGTCCATCCCCATGTCCTTCATGGTGAGGAGCGGGCGGGCGCGCAGCGCGGGCACCTCGCCCGTCATCCCCGCACGCGGCGCAAGCGTGGCGCGGACAAGGCCGGAGCGGTCGATGGCCTCCGCGATGACCCCATAAGCGCGGTCTTCGGTCGGCGTGACGACGACGTCATAGGTTTCAGCGATAGCTATTTGAAATTCATCAGTTTCTATCGGGCGGATGTTGTTCCCGTCTGCCTGCACGACGGTCATGGGAATGCCGGGAATACGCAGGTTGAAGTTGGTCATCGCCGACGCGTTGATGATGCGCAGCCGCACGCGCTCGCCTGCCTTGAACAGGCCGGTCCAGTTTTCCTCGGTGCCGTGGCCATTGATGAGGTAACGGTAAACCGAGGCTGTCACGTCCGAAATGTCGGACGGGTCCATGTTCATCTGGGCCCATTCCAGCCGCTCCTTGAGCGACTGGTCCTTGCCCGCGAGCAAACCGCCGACGGTCTGCTTCTGCCGGTTAAAATAGCCGCCCGCCTGCTTGAGCCGCGTCATCAATTTGTGCGTGTGGATGAAGCTCCAGTCGGAGAGGACGAGCACATGTTCGCGGTCATAGGCGACGGGGTCTACGCCGGCGGGGTCGATGATCAACGGCCCGAACTGGCCCATCGCCTCCTGCATGTTGCTGTGGCTGTGATACCAATAGGTCCCCGCCTGCCGGATCGGGAAGTCATAGGTGAAGGTCTCCCGCGGGCGGATTCCGGGGAAGCTGACGCCGGGCACGCCGTCGTACTGGAACGGGACGAGCAAGCCATGCCAGTGGATCGAGGTGTCCTCATCGAGCGTGTTGGTCACATGCAGGCGGACGTTCTGTCCCTCCTTCAGCCGGATGAGCGGCGCGGGGACGGTTCCGTTGACGGTGAAGGCATGACCGGTTTCCCCCCCGGTCGTGAAACTCGAATGACCCACGGTCAGGCGGATGTCCTCACCCGACAAGGTGCCCACGCCCGTGCCACGCCCGTGCGACACGCTCTGCGCCCAAGCGGGGAAGAGCGGCAGCAGCGCCGTCGCGCTGGCTGCACGAAGAACGGTGCGGCGGTCGAGAGGGATGGTTTTCATCATTCTCCGTTCAGATAGGGGTGCCTATCGCGAAAACATCCCTATATCGATGTCTGTCTCGAAATTCTCTTGCCCTTTGGGGCATCACCGGAGGTCTGCACCATGAACAAGTCCCTGTCCTTGCTGGCTTTTGGCGCCGCGCTCGCACTGTCTGCACCCGCCTTGGCGCAAGTCAAACTCGTCGCCTCCACACCTGCCGCCAACAAGGCCGCAGCCAAGCCGATGGCGGTGAGCCTGACCTTTTCCGACAAGATCACCAGCTCCTCAACGATGGACATTGTGATGCTCACCATGCCCGGCATGAAGGATCACCCGCCGATGAAAATCTCCGGCTTCACTGCGACTGTGGGTGCGGACGGCAAGACGCTGGTGGCAAAGCTGCCCCGTCCTTTGCCGGTTGGCACCTATGTCGTGAACTGGAAAGCGACCGGAACCGACGGCGCGCCCGCCACCGGCAAGATCAATTTTGCGGTGAAGTAACCGGCGCGGCGGGGACAGGCTCGGCCGTCGGCGAGATTGGCAGCGGTGTTTCAACGGCGGGCTTCTTGCCGCGCAACTCGTCAATCTCCGCCTGCCGCGTGGTCAGATAATAGTCGCGCTGCGCCGCATAGGCCGGCCGGTCGCCATTGCGCAGTTCCTGCAACTTGTCGTCAAACAGCACCCGATCGTCCAGCGCGTAAATCACGCCTGAGGGCAGCGTGTAATAGGGATTGTTAAAGGGCGCGCCGACCACAGCGGGCAGGAAGGCCAAGTCCATCAACCGGCCCGTCACGTCCCGCACCGTCGTCGGGCCGATGAGCGGCAGGAAGAGATAAGCGCCTGGCTTCACGCCATAATAGCCCATCGTATAGGCAAAACCGTTGACGCGGTGCGGCAGATGGAACGGCTTTTTCTTCGCCACATCAAGCAGCCCCGCGATGCCGATGGTGGAGTTGATCGCAAAGCGCCCGACCGTCTCAATCGCCTTGCCGGGCTTGAGCTGCAGCAGGAAGTTCACAGCGACCACCGGTTCCCCGATATTATAGAGGAAATTGTGGATGCCCTTGCGGATCGGGTTGGGCAGGCTTTCCTTATAGACCATGGCCGCCGGGCCGACGATGGCTTTGTCCGCCGCCTCAATCACTTCAAAGCTGACTTCATTCGCGCGTTTGAGCGGATCTTCCTTCGGCGTCGGCTGGGCGGTGACAACAATGTCCTCAGGCACTGGCGCGGTCGCGGGAGAAGGCGGTGTGGGCATCGGCGCCGGTGCAACGGTCGGAACTTCAGATACTGCGACAGGCGGCGCAGAGACGGGCTCGGCGGGCACAGCTTCCGGATTGGCCTGCATGGCCGTCAGCATCAACGCCGTCGTAAATCCCGAAACACCCACTCAAAAAATCCTCTCGCCGCGCAATTGCGGTGTCGCTGCATAGACCCGGCAACCCTGCTCCAGCGTTAACAGAAACGTTAACATGGGTCGGCGGAGATGCGCTTTAGCTTGGAGCCTGCGCAAAGCAAGCCGCGCCATTTCCACACTGACATCTCTGCGCAGCGACGCTAAACGCGACACCATGACCGATCTGCCCATTTGTGTTGCCGCACTTTACCACTTTACGCGCTTTGAAGATGCGCCCGCCATCCGCGCCACGCTGGCTGATGCGTGCAAGGCGCAGGGCATCAAAGGCACACTGCTCATCGCACGCGAAGGCATTAACGGCACGATTGCCGGCACCGACGCCGCCATCACCGCCATTCTCGACACCATCGGGAAACTGCCCGGCTGCGACGGGTTCGAGTATAAACTCTCCCGCGCCCGGGAGATGCCATTCCACCGGATGAAGGTGAAGGTGAAGGCCGAAATCGTGACGATGGGGCAACCCGATATCGACCCCCTCGCCCGCGTCGGCCATTATGTCGCGCCGCAGGATTGGAACGCGCTGATCGCGGACCCCGACACCATCGTCATCGACACGCGCAACGATTATGAAGTCGCGGTCGGCACGTTCCAGCGCGCGATTGACCCCAAGACCAAAACCTTCCGCGATTTCCCCGCCTGGTTCCGGGCGGAGCGGGAGCGGCTGTTGGGCAAGGGCACCCCGCCCAAGGTCGCGATGTTCTGCACCGGCGGCATCCGCTGTGAAAAATCCACCGCCTTCCTGAAGGCAGAGGGGATTGAGGATGTCTACCATCTGCAAGGCGGCATCCTGAAATATCTGGAGACCGTGCCTGCCGAAGAGTCGCTGTGGGAAGGCGAGTGCTTCGTGTTCGACCAGCGCGTGACGGTGCGGCATGGGCTGGAGCTTGGCTCGCTGGAACTGTGTCACGCCTGCCGCCGCCCGATCAACGCGGACGACCGCGCCTCGCCGCTCTATGAAGTCGGCGTCAGCTGCCCCGCCTGTTATGACGAGCGCACCGACGCACAGCGCGCCGGATATCGCGAGCGCCAGCATCAGGTCGCCCTCGCCGAGGCGCAAGGCAAGCCGCATATCGGCGCGGTGATGGCCCCTCCCGATGACAACGCCCGATGACGACGGCTAACCCCGTCCTCTACAGTTTCCGCCGCTGCCCCTATGCGATGCGCGCGCGGCTGGCGCTGCTGGCCAGCGGCACGGTGTGCACCCTGCGTGAGGTGAAGCTCTCCGCAAAACCGCAGGACCTCCTCGACGCCTCCCCCAAGGGCACGGTGCCGGTGCTCGTGCTGCCTGATGGCCCAGTCATTGGCGGCCCAGTAATTGGCAGCGGAGTGATCGACGAAAGCCTGGACATCATGCGCTGGGCGCTCACACAGGCGGACCCGGACCATTGGCTGGACGGAGAAGACACCGCGCTGATCGCGGCCAATGATGGCCCGTTCAAACATCACCTCGACCGTTACAAATACCCCCACCGCTATGATGTCGACCCGCTGGCCCACCGCGCGGCGGGTGTGGTGCATCTTGAACTGCTGGAGGCCCGGCTGACCGCCTCCCCCTTTCTGTGCGGCGACCGCTGGACAATGACCGACGCCGCGCTCGCGCCCTTCGTTCGCCAGTTTGCGGAGACCGACCGGGCATGGTTCGATGCGCTCCCGCTGCCTGCGGTGCAGAGATGGCTGGCCGCGTTTTTGGCATCACCGATGTTCGCCGCGATCATGGTGCGGTGGCCGGTCTGGCAGGCGGGGGATGCAGAGGTGCTGTTTCCGGAAGGGTGAGTGGGGGGGAGGATTCGCTGATGAGAGCGAGCCAGAATAGACTTGATAGTGACCCCAAGTATCCGAATTTTCCGACCCTAATTTTATGGCGTTTCGCAAAAATCTCTGATCTTCGAAATCGCCTGAGCTGCGCCTGATACCGGCAAAAAGGCATCAAGATATTCACCC